>DRMK01000123.1 GCA_011322575.1 Gammaproteobacteria bacterium | reverse complement strand
TTATACCGCTCAACAGCCCGAATAGCACCGCCGCGCTCATCAGCAGCGGGAACAGCCGCAAAAGCGCGGGATGGGGGATGAACAGCCAGTAGGCAACGGCGAACTGCCCCGCCATGTGCGCCATGGCTGCCAGCAGGCTGTAACCCACCGGCCCCAGGCCCGATCGTACCACCAGGCTGGCCAGCCCCAGCGCCGTCAGGCTGGCGAGGGCGCCGCTGAAGCTCAGGGCGAAGGTGGGGGAGAGGAAGGTGCCCAGCAGCAGGCTGCCGACGATTACGCGCAAGGACACCACCCATGCCGCGGTGCGCCATCCATAGAGAAGCAGGGTGGCGATGGTGACGATGTTGGCCAGTCCCGGCTTGACCCCCGGCAGCGGGCTGGGGAGGGCGCTCTCGGCCAGGTGGATGGTGATGGCAAGGGCGGCGAGCCAGGCGATGCGGTGGTCCTCGACCGTGGTGGTGAGGGTGTGTCCGGCGGCGTGGGAGGGAGGGGTGGCTGGCATCCGGATCAGAAATTGATGGTGTCGAAGCGTCCCTCGTCACCGCCGATCTGCAGGGCTATCCGGTTGGGCAGGCAGGCGGCGAACTCGCCGCCGTGGCTGAGCCAGCCGGTGTGAACGCACTGCTGTCCCGGGCAGGGCGAGGAGAGGAAGCGGACCCGGCCATTCTCGATGCGCAGGGTGCTGGTACCGATGCTGCCGTCAATGGCCAGGGTCTGCTCCTGCTGCAGGGAGATGGGGGGCAGCTCGCGGCCGTTTACCAGTATGTGCAGCTGGCCGCCGGTTTCGCCGCCGCTGCTCCACAAGGTTGCATAGAGCCATGCGAGCAGCAGCAGGCTGGCCCCCAGGACCAGCCAGTCGCCGCGGGTGACGAGTGGAGTGTTCATGGCTCGCTGATTGTTACGCGCGGTTTCTGTGCCGTTTCGAAGCGGATGCGCGCGGCCATCGCCGGGGTCATCCATACATTCCCCTTATCGTCCACCAGCATTACATGTTCAATCCCCATGCGGCGGGCCACATCCTGCCACCCCTGAGGTCCGGCCACGAACAGCGCGGTGGCGGCGGCGTCCGCCTCGGCTGCCTCCCGGTGAACCACGGTCACCGAGCTTGCCCCGCGCGCCGGGGATCCGGTGCGCGGATCCAGTATATGGTGATAGCGTCTGCCCTGGTAGATGTAAAATCGCTCGTAGTCGCCGGAGGTGAAGACGCTTTCGTCCTCGCCCAGCTCGAGCGAGGCCAGCACCCCCTCGCCACGCGGCTGGCGGATCCCGATTCTCCAGGCCCGCTCGCCGTGCCTGCCGATGGCGCGCAGGTCGCCCCCGGCGTTGATTATGGCGTTGCGGATGCCAATGGTGCGCAGCCGCTCGATGATGCGGTCCACCGCGTAGCCCTTGGCGAAGGCGCCGAAATCCAGCTGCAGGGCGGGATTGGTGCCACGGATCTGCTCCCCCTTTACCTCGATGGCCTCCATTCCCGGCAGGTTCGCCAGAAACCTGTCGATCTCGGCGGTGGAGGGGGGCGGTCCGCCGGGCAGGTCGTCGCTGTGGAACCCCCATAGCCCCACCAACCGGCCCATGGCGGGGTTGAACAGCCCGCCACTGCTGCGGTAGAGCTGCTTGCCCTGTACGATGAGGGGCAGTATCTCTGGCGGGCAGTGGAACCAGGAGCCCTCTGCCAGGCGGCGGTTTACCTCCATCAGCGGCCCCGGCTGCCAGGCATGCAGGGTGGTGTGGATCCGGTCCAGCTCCTCCTGGATGATCCGTTCCGCCTCCGTGATCTTCCGAGGTGAGGCCCCCCACAGGCTGACATCCACCAAGGTACCGAGACTCAACAGTTGCGCCCGGTGCAGGGAGGGCTGGGAACCGCTGCAGGAGATGATCCCCGGTAACAGCAGCAGCAGCAGAAGCAGAAGCGACCGGCGCAGCATCTTCATTTCAGGCGCTCCGCCACGCACTCAATCAGCCGCTGCGCCGCCGAAATTCCGCACTGGCGCTCCAGCTCGCGCGCCCCGGTGGGGCTGGTGACATTTATCTCGGTCAGATAGTCCCCTATTACGTCCAGCCCCACGAACAGCAGCCCCCGCTCGCGCAGCGCCGGGCCCACCTGGGCACAGATCCAACGGTCCCGCTCGCCAAGCGGCCGGGCGTGGCCGGTGCCGCCGGCGGCCAGGTTGGCGCGGGTCTCCCCGGCGGCGGGGATGCGCGCCAGGAGATGGGGGAGCGGTTCACCGTCAATCAGCAGGATGCGCTTGTCACCCTGCGCCACCTCCGGGAGGTAGCGCTGCGCCATGGCATAGCGGCTGCCGTTGCGGGTGAGAGTCTCGATGGCCACCGTGGTATTGGGATCAGCGGCGCGCAGGCGGAAGATGGAGGCTCCGCCCATGCCGTCCAGCGGCTTGAGAATGGCGTCCCCCTGGTCGGTGATGAACTTCCGCAGCCGCTGTTCGTTCCGGGTCACCAAGGTGGGGGGGGTGCAGTGGGGGAACCAGGCGGTGAACAGCTTCTCGTTGGCGTCGCGCAGGCTGCGGGGGCGGTTTACCACCAGCACCCCCTCGCGTTCGGCCTGCTCCAGCAGATAGGTGGCGTAGATGTACTCCATGTCGAACGGCGGATCCTTGCGCATCAGGATTGCGTCCAGTTGCGCCAGCGGCGCCTCGGAGGCCGCTCCCAGCTCGAACCAGTTGCGGGTGTCGCCATGTACCCGCAAGCGGCGGGATGCGCCCCAGGCGGCGCCGTCCCGCAGCCAGAGGTCGCCCAGCTCTAGGTAGTGGAGCCGCCAGCCCCGCTGCTGGGCGGCGAGCAGCAGAGCCAGGGTGGTGTCCTTGGCGGGCGTGATCCGCGCAATGGGATCCATCACCACCCCGAGATTCACCGTCATGGCGCGGCGATCTCCCGGGCGGCGGCGAGCAGCGCCAGCCTGGCTACCACGCCGTAGGCATAGAAGCGATTGGGGTTGGCGTCCGGTTCCTGGCTGGTGTCGGGGCTGTTGAGCGGCTCGGCGAACGCCAGCGGCTCGAACTGCATCCCTGGCGCGTTGAGGTTCTCGTTGGGGCCGCGGCCGGTGTGCACGCGGTAGAACCCTCCCACAACGAAGTGGTCGATCATGTACACCACCGGCTCCGCCACCGCATCCTCATCACCCCAGGTCTCGAAAGTATAGACCCCCTCCTGGATGATCACCTTGCTCACCTCGCGCCCACCCTTGGCGGCGGACATGCGGGTGCGCTGCTTGCGGTTCAGCTCCCGCACCTCATCCGCGTCGTGGGCGGTCATCACCGCCATGCCGTAGGTGCCGGCGTCCGCCTTGACCACCACGAAAGGGGGCTTGTCGATGCCATACTGGCGGTATTTCTGGCGGATGGCGTGCAGCAGGGTATCGGTGTTGCGGGCCAGGCACTCCTCCCCCTCCCGCTTCATGAAGTTGATCTCGCCGCAGTTGCGGAACAGCGGATCGATGAGCCAGGGATCGATCTCCACCAGCTGGGCAAACTCCTGGGCTACCTGGCGATAGTGACGGAAGTGCTCCGATTTGAGGCGGCTGCTCCAGCCGAGGGTCAGGGGCGGCACGACACGCTGCTCGATATTCTCGAGGATTGGGGGGGGGCCGGCGGACAGGTCGTTGTTGAGCAGGATGAGGCAGGGAGTGAATCCCTCGACACCCACCGAGTCCCCGCTCCGGGTGATGCTCTCCAGGAGCAGGTGCCTACCCGAGGGCAACCGGTGCTCCGCGGCGGCATCGCTCCCCGGCAGGACGCCGGTGCGCACCTCGAAGCCGGCCCTGAGCAGCAGATCGCGCAGGGTGGCGAGGCTCTCCAAATAGTAGGGATTGCGGGTGTGGCTCTCGCCGATCAGCAATACCCGAGCGGCGGTGGGACAGCTGTGCTCGATGGCGGACTGCAGGGCCTGGATACAGAGCGGATCGAAGGCCGGGTTGAGATTGTTGAAACCGGCCGGGAACAGGTTGGTATCCACCGGAGCCAGCTTGAAGCCGGCGTTACGCAGATCAACGGAGGCATACACCGGGGCCGGGGTGCGGAGCCACTGGCTGCGGAACCATGCCTCGATGTGTGGCTGGTGATCGAGGAAGTGGGATTCCAGTCGCTGGAGCGGACCGGCCAGGGCGGTGGTAAGATGGGGTACGGCAGAGTAACTTGTGCTGTTCATGGGGGGTGTGGCTGTCCGCAGCTGGTCCATGGCGAGTCGGCATGTGTTGTGCATGTTGCGATTATACCATTTTGCCTGTCAAATTCCGGGCATGGCGAACAAAAGCGCATACTCCAAAACCATTGGGATGACAAACGGGTAGATCATGTCGAGCGAAAGTAGCAGTGCGGATGTGTTACCGAAGAGCTGTTTTCACGGTTTGAAAGTGGTATTGATAGATGACAGCAAGACCATCCGCCAGAGCGCCAAGGCGATCCTGGCGGGGGCCGGATGCAGCGTAGTAACCGCATCGGACGGCTTCGAGTCCCTGAGCAAGATCGTGGAGCATCAGCCGGATGTGATCCTGGTGGATATTACCATGCCGCGGCTGGACGGATTCCAGACCTGTGCGTTGGTGAAGCAGAACAGCAGGTTCCGGGACATCCCGGTGATCATGTTGACCAGCAAGGACGGGCTGTTCGACAGGGCGCGCAGCAAGTTGGTGGGGGCTGAACACTATGTGACCAAGCCTTTCAGCAGGGAGGAGCTGCTGGAGGCCCTGAGATGCTGCGTCGAACCGTGTGGGATGGGACGGAAAGGCGGCGAGCAGTGATCAGCATGTGGTCTTCGAAATATTGCAAGGCGTCACGATTTTGGCGCTGATGATACAGGCAGAGTGGTATTATGGTTGAGGAGGAAAGGGGCTGGCGTGGCACACATTCTTATCGTGGATGATTCTCCCACCGAGGTCCATGTATTTCGCAGCATGCTGGAAAGACACGGCTACCGGGTGTCGGACGCCTGTGACGGCGAGGAGGGCGTAGCCAAGGCTCGTGCCGAGTGTCCGGATCTGGTATTGATGGACATCGTTATGCCGGGGATGGACGGTTTTCAGGCAACCCGCATGTTGAACAGCGATCCGGATACCAGTTCGCTGCCGGTGGTGATTCTCTCTACCAAAGGGGAGGAGAGCGACCGGATCTGGGGTATGCGCCAGGGCGCGCGTGGATATCTGGCGAAACCGGTTACGGAACATACCTTGGTGGGTGAGATCCGCTCCATCCTGGGAGGCACGCGGTAGTCATGAGTGGCGCGGAGACGATCAGTCCGTTCAGGTTGCTGTATGACATCGAGCGCCGCATCCGCGAGCACATGGTACCGCTGCCCGAGCCTGAAGCACGCGTGGGCAGCTGGAAGGGGGTTACCTTCCGCCTGAAAGAGTGGCATCTGGTAGCGAAACAGGGGGTGGTGCAGGAGATCATTGCCTCGTCGCGTACCACCCGAGTTCCCGGAACCCAGCCATGGGTGGTGGGAATCGCCAACATCCACGGGGACCCGGTGCCGGTGGTGGACCTGGTGGATTTCTTCTGGGGCGAGCGATCGCCCACCGATCCAGCCAGCCGGATCCTGCTGGTCCGCGATGGCGAGATCGTGTGCGGGATTCTGGTCAGCGAGGTGATGGGGGTGCACTACTTCTCGGAACAGGACCTCTGCGACGAGCCGCATCCGTTTCCGGTGGAGCTCGGTGACTACCTGGCGGGATGTTACCGGCACGGAGAGGTGTTGTGGGGCGAGTTCAACATGCAGGGGCTGCTGCAGAGTCCGGGCATCATCGATCTCAGCGCGAATTGAGGGGAAGGTAGAGCCGATGACACCGATCAGGGGG
>DRMK01000122.1 GCA_011322575.1 Gammaproteobacteria bacterium | reverse complement strand
TGGGCTCGAAAAACAGGTTCGCTATGGTAACGCCGCGCAGCAGCGGCACCTTTTTCACGCTGCGATCCGCGACGCTGGTGAATTTCTCCGCGTGGTCCAGGATCTCCAGCAGGGTCTGGCGCTTGAGCCCTTCGGTGGTGAGAAAATGGCGCAGCCGGCCACTTTCATCCAGCTGGATGTCGCGCTGGATCACGCCGCCCGCCCGCGGATCGCGAGACGCAGCGGCTCCGGCCCCTCCAGCTTGATCTGCTGGCCCGGCTCCAGCTCCAGGTGGGTGCCGGAGACCGCCGCTTCGAACGGCAGCTCCCGGCCCGGCAGGTCCACCAGAACCGCCAGGGTCACCGATGCCGGCCGGCCGTAGTCGAAGATCTCGTTGAGGGCGGCGCGCACCGTGCGTCCGGTCTGCAGTACGTCGTCCACCAGTATTATGTGACGGTTTTCCACGGTGACCGGCAGGGTGGACGGGGTCACCTGGGGGTGAACGCCGATGCGGCTGAAGTCGTCGCGGTAGAAGGAGATGTTGAGGGTGCCGAGCGGCTCTTCCAGTCCCAGGGCGTGGTGCAGGCGGCGCGCCACCCAGACCCCCCCGGTATGGATCCCGATCATCAGCGGATGGTCGATGCCGGCCTGCTGCAGATGGCGCCGCAGGTCGGCGGACATGGCCGCCAGAAGCTGCTCCACATTCAGTTCATCTGCTCTGCTCATGGATTCCGTCCAGCCAGCTCTGCAGGATCAGTTGCGCCGCGAGCTGATCGATTGTTTCCCTATCATACCGTCCCCGGCCGACGGTTTCATCCAGAATCTGTTCCGCCTCCCGGGAGCTGAGGCGTTCGTCCACATGCTCCACCGGTAGCCGGAAACGCTCGCGCAGGCGGTTGGCGAAGCGCCGTGCCGCGCTGGTCATGGGCTGGGGAGCGCCATCCATGTGCAGCGGCAGCCCCACCAGGAGGGTGTGCGGGCGCCACTCCTCCAGCACCTTTTGCACCGCTTCCCAGTCGGGGCGGCCGTTACGGCTGGCGATGGTGGTGAGGGGGCGGGCGGTACGGGTGAGGGTGTCTCCCACGGCGACGCCGATGCGCCGGGTTCCGTAGTCGAAACCCAGCACGCAGCCGTTCTCAAGCATGGCCGATGTCGTTGGAGAGCCGTGACAGGTCCACTCCCAGCAGGGTGGCCGCCGCCTCCCAGCGCTTCTCCGGAGGGGTGTCAAAGATGATGTCGCTGTTCGCTGGGCCGCTGAGCCAGCTGTTGGCAGCCAGCTCCTCCTCCAGCTGTCCGCCGCCCCATCCGGCGTAGCCCAGCGCGATGAGATACCTCTCCGGACCCTCGTTGCGGGCGATGGCCTCTATGATGTCCTGGGAGGTGGTGACGCTGATCTGGTCGCTGATCCTGAGGGTGGAGGCCCACTCTCCGGCCGGTTGGTGGATCACGAACCCCTGCTCCGGGTGGACCGGGCCGCCGGCAAATATGGTCTGACGGGCGGTGGCGGGCTCGCTGGCCTCGATCTTCATGGAGTCCAGCAGCTCCTGCAGCTCCAGGTTCAGCGGCCGGTTGATGGTGATCCCCAGCGCCCCCTCCTCGCCGTGCTGGCAGATGTAGGTGACCGAGCGGGCGAAGTTGGGGTCCTGGAGCGCCGGCATGGCGATCAGGAAGTGGTTGGTAAGGCTGGTATGCTCCATGGGGACAGGTACTCGCTTCAGCGGGTCTGCAGGCTGTTGTCGCTCTCGAACACCCAGGTGCGGGTGATATGCAGCACGTCGAAATCCTTGCGGATGTTCTCCGGGAACGGGGCGAACGGCGCTGCCATGGTGACGATGCGGATGGCGGCGTCATCCAGGATCTTGTGGCCCGAGGAGCGTAGCAGGTCGATACGCCGCACGCTGCCGTCCGCGTTCAGCACCACGTCCAGCAGCAGGCGGCCATACAGTTTGCGCTGCTTGGCCTCGTCCGGGTAGTTGAGATTGCCGATCCGCTCCACCTTGGAGCGCCAGGCGTCCATGTAGGCGGCATATTTGTATTCGCGGGTGCTGGCGTTGAGATGTTTCTCGCGTGGCAGCTTGGCCAGGGTCTCCTGGAGACGCCGGATCTCCGCGTCCAGGCTGGCCAGTTCGCGGCTGCTCTCCATCAGCTCGGCGGCGTTGGGACGGTCCGGGCGGGTCGCCGTGTCGCGCTTCTCCTCCAGCTCGGGGACGGTACGCTCCGCCTGCTCGGCGGTCATAAGCTGCATCGGAGGCAGCGGCTTCTGCTCCCGGGATGGGGATGCCTCCTGCTGGGTGAGCGGCGCGTCCCCCTCCCGGGGGATCGGCAGCGGGTTGAAGTTGGGGCTCGAGGGGCGTGCCTTTTCCGGGCTGTTACCGCCCCCGCGCTGGTTGGCCTGGGCCAGGTAGTCGGCCTGCTCCGGTGCCTCCTCGCTGCGGCTGTGCACCAGGGTGATCTCCATGGTGGGCAGGAGGCTCTCCTCCGGATCCGCCAGCAGCTCCAGGTCGAAGGAGAGCCCGAGGATCAGAATCATGTGCAGGGCGATGGCCAGGAACAGGGTGAGCCCGAGCCTGTCGGTGGAGGAGATGGAGGGGGACGATATTTCCGTCGTCATGGGAGCCGTCTCAGCATGGTTGCTACGATTATACCGCTCAACAGCC
>DRMK01000121.1 GCA_011322575.1 Gammaproteobacteria bacterium | reverse complement strand
GGTGTTCCTCCTGGATCAGATCACCAAGCAGCTGGCGGAACATTATCTGGTGCTGCACCAGCCGCTGCCGGTGGTTCCCGGATTCAACCTGATGCTGGCCTACAATCCCGGCGCGGCGTTCAGCTTTCTGCACGATGCCGGCGGTTGGCAGCGCTGGTTCTTCGCCATACTATCCAGCGTGGTGAGCATTGGTATCGTCTGGTGGATGCAGCGCCTGGCCCCGTCAGAAAGATGGACCGCGGTGGCGCTGGCCCTGATCCTGGGCGGCGCACTGGGTAATCTGTGGGACCGCCTGGTTCTGGGGCATGTAGTGGATTTTGTGCAGATTTACTATCAGCGCTGGGCCTATCCGGCATTCAACGTGGCCGATTCCGCCATCACCGTTGGCGCCATCATACTGATTGCCGAGAGCCTGTTTTCCAGGCGTGAGCATGGTTCGACTGGATAGATGGGCGGCACCTGGCTGGTTTGCCGACCCGGAGGGGATTCAAGATTAGCGATTCGGTCAGCCGATAGATATACTGTTCCAATTATCTTCTGGTGGTTGGAAGAGAGGCGGGCGGCTGTCTGGCATTCCACCTCTCGTGGCGGGATCCTGGGCGGCCGGTACGCAGCTGGCTCCGCGGGGGGATGGGCGCCGCGGAGGGAAGCTGTAACGGTGGTTCCAACCGGTACTGGTCACACGAAGAGACTGCCGGTCTGGTGCAACTACCTGAGCTCCGTCAGGAGGAGAGAACCAGGGCAATCTAGATGAGAATATTGACTTTCGATGTCGAGGAGTGGTTTCACATTCTCGACCATAAATCCACCACCACCGTACGCGATTGGGAGCGGTTCCCTCCCCGTATCAGGGAGAATATGGATCGCATTCTGGATCTCCTCGATGAGAAGAAACAGTCCGCCACCTTCTTCGTACTTGGTTGGGTGGCGCGCCGCTATCCCGAGGTGGTGCGCAAAATCGCTGACCGCGGTTTTGAGATTGGCTGTCACTCCGACATGCACCAGCTGGTTTACCAGATGGAACCCAATGAGTTCAGGGAGGATCTGCGCCGGGCGATCCATACCATAGAAGATGTGGTTGGCCGCAGGGTGAGCAGCTACCGGGCACCCGGATTCTCGGCCACCAAGGAGTGTGACTGGTTCTTCGAGGTGCTCATCGAGCAGGGTATCGAGGTGGACTGCTCCATATTCCCCGCACGGCGGGCCCACGGTGGCTATCCCGATTTCGGCGCCACCACCCCGGCGCTGGTTCGGACCCCCAGCGGCTTCGTGAAGGAGCTACCCATAAATACCAAAAAACTGTTTGGCCGTAATATCATTTTTTCCGGCGGAGGCTATTTCCGGGTTCTCCCATTGCCCCTGCTGCGGCGTTGGCTGCGTAACTCCAGCTACGTGATGACCTATTTTCACCCGCGCGATTTCGATCCGGGCCAGCCGGTTATCAGGGATCTGTCGCTGGTGCGCAAGTTCAAGTCCTATGTGGGGCTGCGCGGCGCCCTTGCCAAGCTGACCGCCATTCTGGATGAGCACACCTATATCGACCAGCAGACAGCAGTGGCAGCCATTGATTGGGAGCGCGCCGTGATCATCGATCTGCCCGCCGCCAGGAACCATAACCGGGTTGGGGTGGCCCCGTCAGCGCGTTCTGCTCCGTAGCCGCTTGTTTCTCCACTGCCGGACCACATACAGGCGCCACAGGCCGCGAATGAGCAGGTAGCCGCAGATGGCACTCACGCTGCTGAGTATGAAGCTGCCCAGCAGGAGCGGCCCCCAGATCGAGTTCAGGCCGTTCCAGAACTGCTCCATGGTAGGCAGGGTGAGCTCCGCCTGGACCGGCTGTCCAAGGAGCCACGCCCCCATCCGGTAGGCAAAATAGAATATGGGAGCCATGGTCAACGGATTGGTGATCCAGACCAGGGCGACCGAGATGGGCAGGTTGACCCGAAACAGGATCGCCAGCGTGGCGGCCAGCACCATCTGGAATGGAATCGGGACGAAGGCGCAAAACAGCCCCACTGCGAAAGCCCCGGCTGCCGAGCGGCGATTCAGGTGCCACAGGTTGGGTTCGTTGAGCAGCGAGCCAAACATGCGTATGTGCCTGTGCTCCCGGATCTGATTGTGATCCGGCATGTGGCGCTTCAGGAACTTTCTTGGCATGGGGCGGCAGAGTTGGCGGACAACGCCCTATTCTAATAAGAACAATATGCGTTTGGCGATACCATTTTTCCTGTTGGGAGTGGTCCTGTTCCAGCAGAACGGGGAGTTGCCGCCCCACCAGCTCCTGTTTGCGGCGGTCCTTCTGCCCCTGGCGTTCTACCAAAGGATCCTGCGACTGCCGCTGGCCCTGCTGGCCGGGTTCCTGTGGGCCCAGCTCCATGCCGCCTGGATTTTGGGCAACGTGTTGCCCCCGGAGCTGGAGGGGGTGGATCTGGAACTGGAAGGAACCATCTCCTCGTTGGTGGAGCGGGACTCCCGCCGGGCGCGCTTCCGTTTTCTGGTGGAGAAGCTGCGCCATGACGGGCGGGATCTTCCCGTTGTGCGCCGGGTGCTGTTGAGCTGGTACGGCAATCCTCCCAAACTGGAGGTGGGTGATCGCTGGCGGCTCGTGGTGCGTCTCAAGCGTCCGCACGGATTCATGAATCCCGGCGGTTTCGACTATGAAAAGTGGTTGTTTC
>DRMK01000120.1 GCA_011322575.1 Gammaproteobacteria bacterium | reverse complement strand
TGGCTACCGAGTATGTGGCGTGCATTCCGCCTGTCAAGGACGAAGCCGCTGCGCGGTGATTTACCATTTTACCCACACGATTCGGTGAAGACCCGATAGTTTGTCGCCTGGTTAACAATGCTGCGTACCGTGCGCGTGACCGAGATCTTCTGCTCCCTGCAGGGGGAGTCCCGCAGCGCCGGATTTCCCACCGCCTTCGTGCGCCTCACCGGATGTCCGCTGCGCTGTAGCTACTGCGATACCCGTTATGCTTTTGGCGGCGGCAGCGACATGACGCTGGAGGCCGTGATTGAAGAGGTGGCCGCGCTGGGGGTGGAGCGGGTTACCGTAACCGGGGGAGAGCCGCTGGCGCAGGAGCATGCCCCGGAGCTGTTGCGCCGGCTCTGCGAGCGCGGCTTCCGCGAGGTTTCCCTGGAGACCGGCGGAGCGCAGGATCTCTCCGCAGTGGATCGGCGGGTGGTCAAGGTCATGGATCTCAAGACCCCTGGTTCGGGCGAGGCGGAGAGTAACCGCTACCGGAACATCCCGTTGCTCGCCTCCCGGGACCAGGTAAAGTTCGTGCTGTGTGACCGGGCGGACTACCTCTGGGCCAGGGAGTGTATGGAACGGCACGGCATCGCCTCCCGCTGCGAGGTGCTGTTCTCACCCGCGGCGGGGCGACTCTCTCCGGTCCGTCTCGCCGAGTGGATAGAGGAGGACAGGCTGCCGGTGCGGGTTCAGCTGCAACTGCACAAGCTGTTATGGGGGGACGAGAGGGGCAGGGGATGGGTGACAAGGCTGTAGTGCTGCTCTCCGGAGGGCTGGATTCCGCCACCGTTCTGGCCATCGCCCGCGCGGAGGGTTACCGCTGTTACGCCCTGAGCGTGGATTACGGCCAGCGCCACGGCAGCGAACTGGCGGCGGCGCGGCGCGTGGCGCGGGAGATCGGAGTGGAGGAGCACAGGAGGCTGCAGTTGGATCTGCGTGGCATCGGCGGGTCCGCACTCACCGACAGTGCCATCGAGATTCCGACCCGGCCGGGCGAGGGGATCCCGGTCACCTACGTGCCGGCCCGCAATACCCTGCTGCTCTCTCTCGCCCTGGCCTGGGCGGAGGTGCTGGAGGCGTGGGAGATCTTCATCGGCGCCAACGCGGTGGACTACTCCGGCTACCCCGACTGTCGCCCCGAGTTCATACGCTCCTTTGAGCAGACCGCCAACCTGGCCACCCGCGCGGCGGTGGAAGGGCGCGGACGGTTCCGGATCCGCGCGCCATTGCTGAAGCTGAGCAAGGCGGAGATTATCCGCAAGGGGGTGGAGCTGGGGGTGGATTACTCCCGGACGGTCTCCTGCTACGCCGCTGACGAACGGGGGCACGCCTGCGGGGTGTGTGACTCCTGCCGGTTGCGGGCGAAAGGGTTTCAGGAGGCCGGCGTACCGGATCCCACGCTTTACCGCTGCTGAGGGCTGTGCGCATGGGGTTGCCACAGCGGTATCAGCCCCGCCATTTGCTGCTGATCACCCAGATGGCGTTCCACAGCAGGGAGCCTACGGCGCCGAGCACCGCCACCGCCACGAGGCCGAAGCCAGCAAGTCCCACGTTGTCCGATTCGATCCAGAGGCCCAGGTAGGCGATGGCGGAGCCGACCAAGCCTGTCAGCAGCGATAGCAGGCCCAGGCGGGTGGATGGGTGTGATTTCCGGGGTGGGGACATGCCATGATCCTCCATTCAGGCGGGGCGCAGTACCCTGCCGTCGGCCAGGCTGCGGATCTCGGTAGGCTTCCGCAGCCCGCCGGTTGCGCCGTGCAGGATTTGGTTCACCTGTTCGCCAAAATAGCGGCGTACGGCAAGCGGGCTGCGCGCCGGGGGCAGCCCCGCCGGGTTGGCGCTGGTGGAGACCAGGGCTCCACCGAAAGCGCGGCACAGCGCCGCCGCCAGCGGATGGCCGGTCACCCTGACCGCAACGGTAGCGTGGTTGCCGCGCAGCCAGAAGGGAAGCTCCGGGCGCGCTGCCACCACCCAGGTGACCGGTCCCGGCCAGCTCTCCCTCAACAGCTGTAGCCCGTCCGCGCAAGGTGATTCGATGAAGGGCAGCAGCTGGGAGAACTCCGCGGCGATCAGGATCAGTCCCTTGTGGACCGGGCGTCCCTTCATCTCCAGCAGCCGCCCCACGGCGTCGTCATCCAGCGGGTCGCACCCCAGCCCGTAGACCGCCTCAGTGGGATAGGCAACCACTCCTCCCTGGCTGAGTGTGCGGCGCGCCCGGCGCAGGGCGAAATGTGCCTGTTTCACCCGGTACTGGCCATCTCCCCGCCCTCCCAGGGCTGGGTGAAGCTGCACTCCCGCTGCGGACAGACCTTTTCCGTGCCCCGCCGCTTGGTGGTCTTGATGGTGAGAATTGGCCAGCCACACTCGGGGCAGGGCTCCGCCACCGGCTCGTTCCAGATGGCGTAGCTGCACTCCGGGTATCTGGAGCAGGAGTAGAATACCTTGCCGGAGCGGGACTTGCGCTTGAACATGGTTCCCTTGCTGCATTGGGGGCAGGGTACCCCTGTGTCCACCGGCTTCTCCAGCGGTTCGATGTAGCGGCACTCGGGATAGCTGCTGCAGCCGATGAACTTGCCGTAACGTCCCTGGCGAATGATGAGCGCCGAGTTGCACTCCGGACAGCTGCGCCCTTCCACCAGCTCCGGCCCGGTCGAGCCTGCCTCCTCGTTCAGGTTGCGGGTGTAGTCACACTCCGGGTAGCCGGTGCAGCCGATGAAGCGCCCGCGCCGTCCCAGCTGGATGGCGAGCGGCTTGCCGCATTTGGGGCAGGCCTCGTCCAGCTCCTCCCGGGTCACATCCTTGCGGCTGACGTTGCTCTCCTTGTCGTGTACCAGCTCGATGAAGGGTTCCCAGAACTCCCGCAGCACCGGGATCCACTCCCGTTCGCCGCGCGAAATCTCATCCAGCTCGTTCTCCAGGTTGGCGGTGAAGTTGTAGTCCACGTAACGGGTAAAGTGCTGGGTGAGGAACCTGTTGACGATGCGTCCCACGTCGGTGGGGATGAAGCGCTTGCGGTCCATCTCCACATACTCCCGGTTTTGCAGGGTGGAGATGATGCTGGCGTAGGTAGAGGGGCGTCCGATGCCATACTCCTCCAGCGCCTTGACCAGGCTGGCCTCGGTGTAGCGCGGGGGCGGCTCGGTGAAGTGCTGCTCGGGGCGGATGGCGAGCAGATCCACCTGGTCCCCCTTCTGGAGGGGAGGCAGCAGGCGCTCCTTCTCGTCGCTCTCCTTGCTGTCATCACGTCCCTCCTGGTAGACCGCCATGAAGCCGGGATTGACGACCGTGGAGCCGGTGGCGCGGAACAGGTTGCCCGGTTTTCCCGCCTGCATCTCCACCGCAACGGTGTCGATGGTGGCGTGGATCATCTGGCAGGCGATGGTGCGCTTCCAGACCAGGTCGTAGAGCTTGTACTGCTCCTTGCTGAGGTGCTGCCTGACGACCTCCGGCAGGTGGTGCGCGGAGGTGGGCCGGATCGCCTCGTGGGCCTCCTGGGCGTTCTTGGCCTTGGTCTTGTACAGACGCGGCTTGCCGGGCAGGGCGGCGCTGCCGTAGCGTTCGCCAATCAGGGCGCGGATCTCCTCTAGCGCCTCCTGGGCCAGGGTCACCGAGTCGGTGCGCATGTAGGTGATGAGACCGACGGTTTCGCCACCGATGTCCACACCCTCGTAGAGCTGCTGGGCGATGCGCATGGTGCGTTGGGCGGTGAACCCGAGCTTACGCGATGCCTCCTGCTGCAGCGTGGAGGTGGTAAAGGGCGCCGCCGGGTTGCGCCGGCGCTGCTTCTTCTCAACCCTGGTGACCAGCAGCTTGCCACCGGCGGCCCTGGTCAGGGTTTGCTCCACCTCCCCGGCCCGCTCTCCGCTGGTGATGCTGAACTGGCCTAGCTTCTCTCCCTGATAGTAGGTCAGCCTGGCGGGGAACTTCTGCCCCGCAGCCGCCAGGTCGGCCTCGATGGTCCAGTACTCCCGGGAGCGGAATCTCTCAATCTCCTCCTCCCGTTCCACGATCAGGCGCAGCGCCGGACTCTGGACGCGGCCGGCGGAGAGGCCACGCCGGATCTTCTTCCACAGCAGCGGAGAGAGGTTGAAGCCCACTAGGTAGTCCAGCGCGCGGCGCGCCTGCTGAGCGTTGATCAGGTCGGTGGAGAGCTCCCGCGGGTTCTGGATGGCCTCCTGGATGGCGCGCCTGGTAATCTCGTGGAACACCACCCGCCCCACCTTCTTGCCCTCCAGCGCCTTGCGTTTCTTCAGCAGCTCGTAAAGGTGCCACGAGATGGCCTCCCCCTCGCGGTCCGGGTCGGTGGCCAGATAGAGGGCATCGGCCTTTTTCAACGCCTTGGCGATGGCATCCACATGCCGGGCGTTCTTGTCGATGATGCGGTATTTCATGGCAAAGTCATGGGCCGGATCCACCGCTCCCTCCTTGGGCAGCAGGTCGCGCACATGTCCGTAGGAGGCGAGCACCTCGAACTCCTTGCCCAGGTATTTCTTGATGGTTTTCGCCTTGGCGGGCGACTCCACTATTACCAGATTTTTTGCCATATTCCGAAAAAAGCCCGCTGGCGCGGGCGTTCGACTATGAAACGGGGATGGGGTGACGCCATCCGCTCAGTGCAGGCTGACCGGCATGTCGTTGAACACCATGTCCTCCATCCAGGCGAAGGCGGCCTCCTGTCCAGGCATGTTGAACAGCACCATCAACACCACCCACTTGAGCTGGTCCAGATCGATCTCGTCCGCTTCCAAGGCCATGATGCGGTCGATTACCATCTCGCGGCTCACCTGGTCCAGCACCGCAACCTGCTCCAGGAACAGCAGGAAACCGCGCGCCTCCCGATCCAGTTTTTCACACTCCGCTTCGGTGTACAAGCGGATGGAGTGGCTGCACAAGGGAGCTGCGCTCAGGTTCTCCTGCAGGTTGGCCAGGCCCTCCAGCCAGCCCAGCGCCTTGTCTATCTCCACATTGCGAAAGCCGGCCGCGCTCAGCTCGGTGCGCAGCGCCTCTTCATCCGGCCCGATCTCCACATCGTCATAAATGTAGTTTTCGAACAGGTACATAAGTACATCGAGTACGGACTCTTTCATGGTTCACATCCCCTTGCCGGACCTGCTGTAAAGGCCACCGGGTATGGATTTTACCCGATCCTGCAATTCCAGTACCAACAGCATGGAGGAAACTTCCTCTGTCGTCAATCCACTCCGTTCAACTATAGTATCGACCGAAACCGGGTCGAACCCCATGGCGTCGAGCAGGATTGCATACTCCCCGTCCGGTT
This sequence comes from Gammaproteobacteria bacterium, assembly GCA_011322575.1. Lineage (GTDB taxonomy): Bacteria > Pseudomonadota > Gammaproteobacteria > Thiohalospirales > Thiohalospiraceae > DRMK01. The sequence goes on along the minus strand of DRMK01000120.1, from coordinate 18,191 downwards.
GGACCTCTTCGGGTTTCTCCCGTTCCGGCGCGCCGGAACCGTTCTGCAGTGCGATGGTCAGGGTGCTGCGAAGCTCCTCCAGGATGTCGGCTGCGCTTTCCACCAGCCTCGCGCCCTGGCGGATCAGAAGGTGACAGCCTCGCGCCTGTGGATTCCGGATGGAGCCGGGAACGGCAAACACCTCGCGCCCCTGCTCGGCAGCCAGGCGGGCGGTGATAAGGGAGCCGCTGTGGGTGGTGGCTTCCACCACCAGCGTGCCCAACGCCAGTCCGCTGATGATGCGGTTGCGGCGCGGAAAGTTGGCGCGGGCCGGGGCGGTGCCGACGGGGAACTCGGAGACCAGCACGCCACGCTCCGCAATCTCGTGGGCAAGGAGCCGGTTGCGCGCCGGGTAGATCCGGTCTGGCCCGGTGCCGGTCACCGCCACGGTGAGGCCGCTACCCGCCAGGGTGCCGCGGTGGGCCGCGGCATCGATACCGAGAGCCAGGCCGCTGGTGATGGCCATCCCCTGCGCGGACAGCTGGTGGGCGAAGGCAAATGCGGTTTCACGTCCGGGAGCGGTGGCGCTGCGGCTTCCCACCACAGCCAGCTGGGGGTGGCGCAGCAGGGCCGGCTCGCCGCGCACGAACAGCAGGGGTGGCGGGTCGGGGATTTCGCGCAGCAGGGGAGGATAGCCGGATGACTCTATGGTAAGCAGATGGTTCCCCGGCTGCTCCAGCCACTCCAGATCCCGGGCCACGGCGCTCTCGTCCGGCTCCTGCAGCCATGCAAGGGTGGCGGGATCGCTGATTCCCGCCTCCCTCAACTGCGCCTGCCCGGCGCTCAGCACCGCGGCAGGGGTACCGAACCGTTCCAGCAGCTGCATGAAGCGTCGTGCACCGATGCCGGGCGCGCGCCACAACGTCAGCCAGGGATACGCTCCATCCGCCCCAGAACCATTACCAGTCACGAATCACGAATCACGAATCACGAGTCACGAATCACGGATTACGCACACCATCCCCAACCCTGACCGGCCGCGTGGACTCCATCAACAACGCGTAGCTCACCCGATCGAAGGTGCGGAACACCAGCAGCACGCCGGCGCGCTCATCCGGCAGCTCCACCCGTTCTCCGGTAACCGGATCCTGTATCTTGCCGTTGGCCTGATAGACCGCCAGCACATGGCCTGGCTGGATCCCCTGCTGGCGTCCCAGGTTGAGCACCACACCCTGGTATTGCCCTACCATGGTTACCCCGTCGAAGACCGAGATTATGCTACCCCTGGTTCCGGCCCGCGGCGCGCGCGGAAACAGGAATTGATCGGCGGCGCTGTCCCTGCCCAGGGGCAGCAGGCGGTCGCCGGCCCGGATCTCGCGGTTGATGCCGGTGATGCGCAGGGTTGCGGGGTCTCCGCCCTTTTCCAGTACCGCTGTAGCCACCCGCACCACTTCATGTCCCAGAACATCCTTTTCATCCGCCGGATTGAGATATTTTTTGCCAATACGGTATATGCCGAAGCTGGCAGCCTCCGGGCCGGTAACGCCGCGTGCGTAGATGCGTTCTCCCGGAATCGCGGACAGCAGGCGCCGCTCCACTCCTCCCAGCACGTAGGGGGCCAGATTCAGCTCCTCCTCGCTCGCCACCCGGGCCCGATTCAGGAAGTGGCGTATGGCCTCGGGGTCGATGGTGGGGATGGCCTGGTCCAGCTCCCGCACGCGCACCTTGGGGGAGAGCTTGACCGTTCTGCGGCCCCGCTCCAGCCGCAGCACCGGCTTGCCGTCCCGGTACTCCAGGGCTATGGTATCGCCCGGATAGATGAGATGTGGGTTGGCGATCTGCGGATTGGCCTGCCATACCTCCGGCCACAGCCAGGGATCGCGCAGGAAGCGTGCCGAAATATCCCACAAGGTGTCTCCCTTGACCACCACGTAGCGCTCCGGGTGAGCAGGGTTCAGGTCGATTTTCTGCGCCATGGCCGGGCTGGCCGCGCAGCAGATCAGCAGCACGAGGGCAACGGTTCTGCCCGCAATGTCGAACATGGAGACCATCTACATTCCCTTCGGGTTGGTTACGTTACAATCTATATCGGTTCGAGTATCATTATTCTTAACCGCAGCCGTTACACCTGCTTTCAGATGGCCAAGCTTCCAATCCTCCGCTACCCCGATCCCCGCCTGCGCAGGCGGGCGGAGCCGGTCACCGTGTTCGACGACCGGTTGCGGCAGTTGATAGACGACATGTTTCAGACCATGTACGAGGCACCCGGCATTGGCCTGGCCGCGCCCCAGGTGGATGTACAGCTGCGGCTACTGGTGGTGGATGTGTCGGAGCAGCGCGACCAGCCGCTGGTGCTGATCAATCCGCAGCTGCTGGAGAGTTCCGGACAGGAGCTCAATGACGAGGGGTGTCTCTCCGTGCCCGGTTTCTACGAGCCGGTGCAGCGTGCCGCGCAGATCAGGTTTTGCGCCATGGACCGCAACGGCGAGCCGTTCGAGCAGGAGGCCGAGGGGCTGCTGGCGGTCTGTATCCAGCATGAGATGGATCACCTGGAGGGAAAGCTGTTCGTGGACTATCTCTCGGAGATGAAGCGGCAGCGGATCCGCAAGAAACTGGAGAAGCTGCGCCGCAGGGCCGGGTAGGCCCGCCGCGATGGTCGTTTCATGAGCGCCCCCCTGCGTATCGTATTCGCCGGCACCCCGGAGTTTGCCGCCACCTCCCTGGAGGCCCTGCTGAGCGGGCACCACATGATCTGCGCGGTCTATACCCAGCCGGATCGGCCGGCGGGCAGGGGGCGCAGGCTCACCGCCAGCGCGGTAAAAAGAGTGGCCGAGCGGCACCGGCTGCCCGTCTATCAGCCACCGGCGCTCGATGATGCCGAAGCGCAGCGGTTGCGCGCCCTGCGGGCTGATCTGATGGTGGTGGCGGCCTACGGCCTGCTGCTGCCGCAAGCGGTGCTGGAAGCGCCGCGCCTTGGCTGCATCAACGTGCACGCCTCGCTGTTGCCGCGCTGGCGCGGCGCCGCCCCCATCCAGCGCGCCATAATGGCCGGTGATCGCGAAACCGGCGTGAGCATCATGCAGATGGAACAGGGGCTGGATACCGGTCCGGTGCTGCACCGGCTGGTTACTCCGATCCACGCCGGCGATACCGCCCACACGTTGCACCATCGGCTCGCCGGGCTGGGGGCCCGGGCCCTGCTCGAAACCCTGCAATCGCTCGTGGAGGGTTCCCTCGATCCGCTGCCCCAAGACGAGGCGCGGGCCACCTACGCCCGCAAACTGGAGAAGGGTGAGGCCCGGCTGGAGTGGAGCCGGCCAGCGCTGGAGCTGGAGCGGTGCATCCGGGCATTCAACCCCTGGCCGGTGGCGCGAACCACCATCGGCGGGGAGCCGTTGCGCATCTGGCAGGCGGATCTGCCCGGGGAGCGCGACGTGAGGGAGGCGCCCGGGACCGTGCTGCGGGCTGGCCGGCAGGGGATCGAGGTGGCTACCGGGGAGGGGGTGCTGCGCATCCTGCGGCTGCAGGGGGCCGGTGGGAGGCAGATGGGCGCCGCGGAGTTTCTCAACGGACATCCGGAGCTGGGGATCCCCGGTACCATCTTGGGCGGATGAAACCGCGCCGCGCCGCACTGCTGATCGTGAGCGGGGTGCTGGAGCAGGGCCGCTCGCTCGCCACGCTTACACCAGAGATCCTGGCGCAGATCCCGGAATCCCGCGACCGGGCTTTCGCCCGCCAGCTGGCCTTCGGGGTGCTGCGTTTTCTGCCACGGCTCGAGGCGTGCGCCGCGCGTCATCTGGAGCGCCCCCTGCGGCGCCGTGACCGGGAGCTGCAGCTTATCCTGCTGCTGGGACTGTACCAGCTGATCCATCTGCGGGTTCCGGACCATGCCGCCGTCTCCGAGACGGTAGCGCTTGCCCGCGCCATCGGTAAGCCCTGGGCGGGCCGGATGATCAATGCGGTGTTGCGCGCCTTCCTGCGCAGCGCGGAGCGGACCCTGGAGCTGGTGGATCGGGATCCCGCCACCGCCTGCGCCCATCCGCGCTGGATGTTCGATATGCTGCGCCACGACTGGCCGGAGCAGTGGCCGCAGCTGGTGGCCGCCAATAACGCCCAGGCTCCCATGACGTTGCGCATCAACCGGCGCCGCATGGGGCGCGACGCGTGGCTGCGCAAGCTGCGTTCCGCCGGCATGGAGGGGAACCCGTCGCCCCACGCCCCGGAGGGGGTGATCCTGGAGCGGGCGGTGGAGGTGCAGGAGCTGCCGGGGTTCGCCGCGGGCGAGGCGTCGGTGCAGGATGGCGCCGCCCAGCTGGCCGCGCGGCTGCTGGATCCCCAGCCAGGGGATCGGGTGCTGGACGCCTGCGCGGCGCCGGGGGGCAAGACGGCGCACCTGCTCGAGCTGCAGCCGGATCTGGCCGAGCTGGTGGCCCTGGACAGTGATGCGCAGCGCCTGCAACTGGTGCGGCAGAATCTCACCCGCCTGGCCCTGGAGGCACGGCTGCATGTCGGGGATGCCGCCGATCCCCGGCAGTGGTGGGATGGCAGATGGTTCGACCGTATCCTGCTGGACGCCCCCTGCTCGGCCAGCGGGGTGATCCGGCGCCACCCCGATATCAAGCTGTTGCGGCGGGAGAGTGACATATCCGCACTTGTGGCGAAACAGCAACAAATCCTGGAGTCGTTGTGGTTTTTACTCAAGCCTGGCGGTATTCTGTTATATGCGACTTGCTCCGTCCTGAAACGGGAAAATGTCCAGCAAGTGGCGGATTTCATTGACAAACACCCAGATGCCAGGGAGCTGCCCATAGCTGCAGGGTGGGGGAGGGCAACATTGGTGGGAAGGCAGGTTTTGCCCGGAGAAGACCAGATGGACGGTTTCTATTATGCACGTCTGCAGAAGGTATGCTAACCCGCCTCTCCCGCTGTCGTGGGTAGAGAGGCGGCGCGCCCGGCTATCTCCTGGGGAGAGGTGGTGAAAGATGCGGGATGACCGCCTCTTGTATACGGTAAACATGCTGCGTATCGGCAACGGCCGCTATCTGACCGATCTGCTGATCGTCACCCTGCTGCTGGCCTCGCCTCTCCTGGCCAGAGCAGAGGCGCAACCCTTTACCATCCGCAGCGCCCATCTCTATCTGGACAACCGCGTCTATATGGTGAATGCGGAGATCCACTACGAACTCACCAGGCCGGTGCTGGAGGCGCTGCACAACGGGGTCCCGCTGACCATAGAGCTGCGCATCGAGCTGTTGCAGAACCGCCCCTGGCCTTGGTGGGACGAGCGCCTGGCAGTGATCAAGCAGCGTTACCGCCTGCGCTATTTCGCCCTCGCCCAGCACTACGTGCTCAGCAACCTTAACATGGGCACCGAAACCAGCTATCAGAAGCTGGACGACGCCCTGGAGGCGCTGGGGCGGCTCAAGGATCTCCCTCTTCTGGATGCCAATCTGCTCCCCTCCGGCGGGCAGTACACGGCGCGCATGCGGGTAGCCCTGGACATCGAGTCACTGCCGCAGCCACTGCGTCTGCTGGCCTATCTGTCGTCGCGCTGGCGTCTCACCAGTGAGTGGTACACATGGGCACCGCGGATCTGAATCGTGGCTGGCGCAAGGTGGTCCGGGTGATCACCGGGCCGCGCCTGCTGATTCTGCTGGTGGTTCTGCTGCTGGCCTCCCTCTACCTGATGATCGGCGCGGCCCGGGATTCCACCCTGTTCAGCAACTACTATAGCTCCCTGCTGGTGGCAAACATAGTGGCGCTGGTGCTGCTGTCGGTACTGATACTCTACCAGCTGCAGCAGATGATCTCTCAGTACCGGCGCCATGCCGCGGGTTCCAGGATGAAGCTGCGCCTGGTGGTGCTGTTCACCATCCTCTCCATAGCTCCGGTGTCGGTAATGTACTATTTTTCGCTGGAGTTCATCCATCGGGGGGTGGACAGCTGGTTCGACGCAACCATAGAGGAGGCGCTGCAGAACAGTCTGGAGCTGAGCCGCGCCTCCCTCAACGTGCGCATGCGCGAGCTGCTGCATACTACCGGGAAACTGGCTGACGAGCTGGTCGGGGTGGAGAACCGCTCCCTGGCGCTGCTGCTGAACGACCTGCGCGAACGGAGCGGTGCCGAGGAGCTCGCCCTGTTCGCCATCAGCGGCCGCCCCATCGCCAGCAGCCACAAGAATCTGAACCACCTGACCGCCAGCCGACCCAACGAAGCGATCCTGATGCAGCTGCGCAGGGGGGAGTCCTACGTGGGGCTGGAGCCGTTCGACGAGAGCCGTACCCGGATCAGGGTGGTGCTCAATCTTCCCGGCACCCTGTGGCTCCAGGATGCACGCCTCCTGCAGGCGCTCTATACGGTGCCACCGCGGGTCAGCACCTTGGCGGAGAACGTGCAGCAGGCCTATACCAAATACACCGAGCTTAGCTTCCTGCGCAAGCCGCTGAAATACAGTTTCACCATCACCCTATCCCTGGTGCTGCTGCTCACCATGCTCACTGCGGTGTGGGCGGCGTTCATGTATGCCCACCGGCTGGTGGCGCCAATCCGGGATCTGGTGCGCGGTACCCGCGCCGTCGCCACCGGGGACTACGAGCGGCGTTTGCCGGTGCGCAGTCACGACGAGTTCGGCCACCTGGCGCGGTCGTTCAACGAGATGACCCAGCGCCTGGCGCAGGCGCGTGACGAGGCACAGCGCAGCCAGCAGCACATAGAGACCCAACGCGCCTATCTGGAGGCGATCCTCAAGCGGCTCTCCTCCGGTGTGCTGACAGTGGGTATGGATGGTATCCTGCACACCGCCAACCCGGCCGCGGCGGCGATCCTGGATGTGCCGCTCGAGGAGCTGGTAGGGGGTACCCTGGAGTCCGTTGCGCAAAGACATCCCCACCTGGCGCCCCTGGCTGCGGTTCTCCTTCCCCATATCTCCATCCAGGAGGATGACGAGTGGCGCGAGGAGGTGGTGCTGTTCGGCGACAGCGGCAGGCAGATACTGCTGTGCCGGGCCACGGTGCTGCGCCGCAAGGGAGACATGCAGCACGACCAGGTAATCGTCTTCGACGACATCACCAGCCAGATCCGCTCCCAGAGGGACGCCGCGTGGAGCGAGGTGGCGCGGCGCCTGGCGCACGAGATAAAGAATCCGCTGACCCCCATCCAGCTCTCGGCGGAGCGCATGCGGCGCAGGTATCTGGACAGCCTGCCGGAGGAGGAGGCGGGGCTGCTGGATCGCTCGACCCATACCATCGTGCAGCAGGTGGAGGCGCTCAAGGAGATGGTCAAGGCGTTCTCCGACTATGCGCGTTCTCCGGAGCTGCATCTGCGTCCCCTGGATTTCAACCAGCTGATCGGTGAGGTGGTGGATCTCTACCGCGTGGGGGAGGGCGAGACAGCCTTCCAGCTGGATCTGGAGGAGGGGATCCCGCCGGTGGATGCGGATGCGGGGCGTATGCGCCAGCTGCTCAACAATCTCATCAAGAATGCCCAGGAGACCGTGGCGGGCCGGGAGGGCGCGCGCATCATGCTGCGCACCCGCTGGCACGACGAGCAGGATGGCCGGTTCGTGGAGCTGCGCGTGGAGGACAACGGGCCGGGGATCCCGGAGGAGGTTATGGCGCACCTGTTCGAGCCATACATAACCACCAAACCCAAGGGCACCGGCCTGGGCCTCGCGGTGGTAAAGAAGATCGTGGAAGAGCACAATGGAGTGATATATGCGGAGAACCTGCCCTCGGGCGGCGCCGGTTTCGTCATAAGGCTGCCCGGTAGCCAGCGGTCGTTCTCCGCCGAAGTAAGGGAGAGACGGGCATGAGTACGCCGTACATACTGGTGGTGGACGATGAGCCGGAGATCCGCCAGCTGGTCAAGGAGATTCTGGAGGAGGAGGGGTACGAGGTGCTGGTGGCGGAGAACGCCGAGCAGGCGCGCCGGGCGCGGCGTCTGCGACGGCCGGATCTGGTGCTGCTGGACATCTGGATGCCGGACGTGGACGGCATCACCCTGCTCAAGGAGTGGTCGGCCAACGGTGGTTTGGACATGTCGGTTATCGTCATGTCCGGCCATGCCACCATAGAGACCGCGGTGGAGGCCACCCGGCTGGGGGCATACGACTTCATCGAGAAACCGCTCTCCCTGGCCAAGCTGCTGCTCACCGTGGAAAACACCCTCCGAACCGACAAGCTGAGGCGGGAGAACACCGATCTGCGGCGCTACAGCTACCACCGCACCAAGCCGGTGGGCAAGAGCGCCGCGATGCGGCAGATCTGCGAACATATTAAGAGGTTCGCGCAGCACGACAACGGCGTGCTGCTGAGCGGCGAGTCCGGGACCGGCAAGCATCTGCTGGCGCGCTACCTGCACAGCCTGAGCGGCCGCAAGGATGGTCCCTTCGTGGAGATCAACATCTCCTCCTTCGCCGAGCAGGACGCCAACGAGGAGCTGTTCGGCAGCGAGCGCGACGGCCAGATCCGCTTCGGGCGGCTGGAGCAGGCCAACGGCGGGACCCTGTTCGTGGAGGATGTGGCGGAGATGGAGCCGTCGGTGCAGGCGCGGCTCTACAGCGCCCTGCAGAACCGGCGGTTCCACCGGGTAAACGGCCTGGAGGCGGTGCAGACCGATGTCCGGGTAATCGCCGCCACCCATCACGACCTGGAGGCGTTGGTCAACGAGGGGAGTTTCCGTCAGGATCTCTACTACAAGCTCAACGAGCTGCCCCTCTACGTGCCGCCGCTGCGCGAGCGTTGCGAAGACATCCCGGAGCTGCTGGCGTACTATGCCGACTTCTACGCCACCCGGGAGAACCTGCCCTACCGCAGCTTTACCGTGGCGGCCCAGAACCATCTGCGCAACTACCCCTGGCCAGGCAACGTGCGCGAACTGGCCAACCTGGTGCAGCGCCTGCTGATCGTGGGTAACGGCGACGAGATCGATCGGGAGGAGATCGAGGCGGTACTGGGTTCGGGGGGGGCGAAGCATGTCGGCAACGGCTCCCTGGCCGCCTATCAGCCCGAGTTCGACCTGCCACTGCGCGAGGCGCGTGAACGGTTCGAGAGAGCCTACCTGGAGCACCAGCTGCGCAAGCTGGGGGGCAACGTGGGCAAGGTCGCCCAGGTGGCGGGTATCGAGCGCACCCATCTCTACCGCAAGCTGCGCACCCTGGGAATCAATCACAAGGAGCTTGCAGGGAAGGGCTCCGCGTAGCACACTGTGCGCCTATTCCGGAGGGGTCTTCCCCAAATCGCGTGGGTAAAATTGGCAAATCATCCTTGACTGGCGGAGTTCCCATCGGAGAATGGCCGGCGGAAGGGGATTGGGGCATGCTGAAATCTCCAGCGGAAACGGTGGTGATTCCTCCTCTACGCGCCCTGTTGGGGCGGGGTCCGGCGGGAGCTGAGCGGAGTTCGTTACTACCATGAAAATAATAATTCTCGGCGCCGGCCAGGTGGGTTCCTCCCTGGCGGCCAACCTGGCCAGCGAGGCCAACGACATAACCGTGGTGGATACCCAGCAGGAGCGGCTGCAGAGTCTGCAGGATCGCCTCGATATTCGCACGGTGGCGGGGGCGGCCTCCTATCCCGAGGTGCTGAGTCGCGCCGGCGCGGACGATGCCGACATGATCATCGCCGTCACCAACAGCGACGAGACCAACATGGTGGCCTGCCAGGTGGCCTACACCCTGTTCCACACCCCCACCAAGATCGCCCGGGTGCGTGGGGTCGGCTACCTGGCCCACCGGGAGCAGCTGTTCGCCCAGGATGCGCTTCCGGTGGATGTGCTGATCAGTCCCGAACAGCTGGTGACCGACTACATCCAGCGCCTCATAGAACATCCGGGGGCGCTGCAGGTGCTCAACTTCGCCGGCGGCCTGGTGCAGCTGGTGGCGGTCAAGGCCTACTACGGGGGGCCACTGGTGGGCAATGCGCTGCGCACCCTGCGCGAGCATATGCCGGGGGTGGATACCAGGGTGGCGGCCATCTTCCGCCGCGGCAAGCCGGTGATCCCGGATGGGGACACGGTGATCGAGGTGGACGACGAAGTATTCATCATCGTGGCCAAGAAGCACGTACGCGCCGTGATGAGCGAGCTGCGCCGCCTGGACAAGCCCTACAAGCGCATCATCATCGCCGGGGCGGGCAACATCGGCAAGCGCCTGGCCAAGGCGTTGGAGCACAATTTCCAGGTGAAGATCATCGAGCACAATCCGGAGCAGGCGCGCATCGCCTCCGAGGAGCTGGAGAAGACCATCGTGCTGCTCGGGGATGCCGCCGACGAGGAGCTGCTGCTGGAGGAGAATATCGAGAATACCGACGTGTTCTGCGGCCTGACCAGTGACGACGAGGCCAATATTCTCTCCGCCATGCTGGCCAAGCGCATGGGGGCGCGCAAGGTGATGTCGCTGATCAACAGGGTCTCCTACGTGGATCTGGTGGAGAGTACCGACATCGACATCGCCATCTCTCCCCAGCAGTCCACCATCGGCAGCCTGCTGGCCCACGTGCGGCGCGGGGACGTGGTGGTGGTGCACTCCTTGCGCCGCGGGGCGGCGGAGGCCATCGAGGCGGTGGCGCACGGAGATCCCGACTCCTCCCGGGTGGTGGGGCGCACCGTGGATCAGCTCAAGCTTCCTCCGGGCACCAACATCGGCGCCATCGTGCGCGGCAACGAGGTGATCATCGCCCACCACGACACCGTCATCGAACCCGAGGACCACATCATCCTGTTCCTGGTGGACAAGCGCCACATCCCCGAGGTGGAGCGGCTGTTCCAGGTGGATGTCACCTACATCTGAGACCGCACCATGCAGCCCGCAGTAATCCAGCGCATCGTCGGCCTGCTGCTGATGCTGTTCAGCAGCGCCATGCTCCCGCCGGCGGGAGTGGCGCTGGCGTACGGGGACGGGGCGTTGTATCCGTTTCTGCTCGGCTTCGTGCTGATTCTGGTTAGCGGCGGGCTGCTCTGGTTTCCGGCGCGCCACCAGCGCAGGGAGCTGCGCCTGCGCGACGGCTTCGTGGTGGTGGTGCTGTTCTGGAGCGTGCTGGGGATCTCCGGCGCCGTCCCCCTGATGCTGTCCGATATTCCCGGCATGTCGCTCACCGATGCGGTGTTCGAGTCCATTTCGGGACTCACCACCACCGGGGCGACGGTGATCGTGGGAATCGACAACCTGCCCCACTCAATACTGTTCTATCGCCAGCAGCTGCAGTGGCTGGGTGGAATGGGGATCATCGTGCTGGCGGTGGCCATCCTGCCCATGCTGGGGATTGGCGGCATGCAGCTCTACCGGGCGGAGACCCCGGGGCCGATGAAGGACAACAAGCTCACGCCACGCATCACCGAGACCGCCAAGGCGCTCTGGTACATCTACTTGGGGCTCACCGCCGCCTGCGCCTTTGCCTACTGGCTGGCCGGGATGAGCGGCTTTGACGCCATCGCCCACGCCTTCTCCACGGTGGCCATTGGCGGCTTCTCCACCCACGATGCCAGCATCGGTTATTTCAACAGCACATCCATTGAGATAGTGGCGGTAGTGTTCATGCTGCTCTCCGGGATCAACTTTGCATTACACTTCATGGCCTGGCGCTCTGTCTCCATCCGGCCCTATTTCCAGGACTCGGAGTGCAAGACCTATCTGCTCGTTCTGGCTGCTGCCAGCGTGATAACCGTCGGTTACCTGCAGTTTAAGGGGACCTTCCCGGGTTTCGGTGATACGCTGCACCATGGCCTGTTCCAGGTGGTCTCCATCGGTACCACCACCGGCTTTACCACCGTGGAGTATTTCGCCTGGCCAGGGTTTCTGCCGGTGCTGCTCATCTTTATCAGCTTCATCGGCGGGTCGGCCGGCTCCACGGGGGGCGGGATGAAGGTGATTCGCTTCCTGTTGCTGTTCAAGCAGGGGATCCGGGAGCTGAAACGGCTTATCCATCCCACCGCGCAGATCCCCATCAAGGTGGGAGGCAAGCCGCTCTCGCCGCAGGTAATCGAGGCGGTGTGGGGGTTTTTCGCCACCTACGTGGCCACCTTCAGCATCATCATGCTGGGCCTGATGATGACCGGCCTGGATGAGGTGACCGCGTTCTCCGCGGTCGCTGCCTCGCTCAACAACCTGGGGCCGGGGCTGGGCGAGGTGGGGTTGCACTACCGGGACATAAACGATCCCGCCAAGTGGATGCTCTGCTTCGCCATGCTGCTGGGGCGGCTGGAGATCTTTACCCTTCTGGTGCTGTTGACCCCGGCCTTCTGGCGCAGATGAGCGGGCCGGAACGCTGGAACCAACGCTATCTGGCCCGCAGTGGCAGTGCATCGCCGGCCCGGATGAGCCCGCCGCGCGCCGTCAGGTGTGCTGCTCGCTGAAAGACTCGGTGGTGTAGCGATAGATCTTCAGGGTGTCGGACCAGTAGTCGGCGGGCAGGCCGGCCTTCTGTTTCAGATGCCGCAGAAAGCCGCGCGGCTCGGGCAGGGAGTCCCACACCCCGGGCAGGAAGGTGCCGCGCAGGTTGCCCTCCTCCAGGATCAGGCCGTCCACGCCGGGGCGCAGCTGGCGGATGAGATCCTCCTGCGAGGTGAACTCCATCGGTTGCGGGTCGCCGAGGATCGAGATCTCTATTCGCAGCCGGGGGAGCTCATCTTCCGCCAGCGGCGCAAAACGGGGATCGGAGAAGGCCGCCGCCCAGGCATTGCGCGCCACATCCTCGATCAGCGGCCGCGCCGCCTCCAAGGTGCCGATACAGCCGCGTAGCCGTCCCTGTTCATGCAGGGTGACGAAGGTAGCGCGTGGCCGGCGCAACGGTTCGGGGTAGTGTGAGGGCTCCACCGGCAGGGGTCCACCATGTTGCAGGCCGTGCCGGATGGAGCGCCGCGCCGTCTCCAGCAGCGTGCGGCGCTCCTGCGGGGAGAACTCAGGCGAAGATCCAGGCGCCATATCCTACCACCCGGTCGTGGGGGCCCGCGGTATCGCCGGAGTTGCGCAGATCCAGGGTGGTTGCCTCCAGCCCGTGCCTGCGGGCCGCGAGCAGCAGGCCGGCCAGGGGGGCACGGCCGCACGCATCGTGGTATCCAATCCGATCCGGCTGAAGGGTCTCGATGGCGCGGCAGGTGGCGCTGTCCAGTCTCTGGGCGGTGCTGTAGTCATGGTAGTGGCTCAGATCGGAGCTGACCACGATCAACGTCTCCGCCCCGTTCCAGAGCCGCTCGATCACCTCTGCGACCTCCTCCGCGGGGGCTTCGCCCACCACCAGCGGCACCAGGGTAAAATGCTCCAGCACCCGTTGCAGGAACGGGAGCTGCACCTCCAGGCTGTGCTCCTGGCTATGGGCGTCGTCGAAAATACGCACCTGGAGCAGGTCCCGCAACAGCTCCATCCCCTCCTTGTCGAGCGGGATCTCCCCCAGCGGAGTGACAAAAAGGTCGCTGCTGGGAAGGGCCAGGCCCTCGAGCGGTACCCGGTGGGAAGGACCCAGCAGCACCACCCGCCGGATCTCTCCGGCGGCCCTCTCCACCGCGCGGTAGGCGCTGGCGGCTACCGGTCCGGAGTAGATGTATCCCGCATGGGGAACCACAATCGCCTTGGGAGCGGTCTCCACCGGCTCCGCTGCGGCCAGGTAGCCGTCCACCTCGCGCCGCAGCTCGGTGGCGTCAGCCGGGTAGAACATCCCCGCCACGGCGGGTGTGCGGATTCTGGTCATGGCCCGGTTCGTCCTTTGAAATAAGGGATCTTCCCCACATTGTTAAACATAGGGGCAAACGGGGGCCGGTTCAAGAAGCTTGAATAGTGGCGGGCATGGCCCCATCTTCTCAGGAAGGGAGCCTTTGACTCATGCAGGAGAAGGTGGTGAGCACCAGGCAGACGGCAGAGCGCGGGAGCAGCACGGTTCCTACCAAATACTGGCACAGGCTGGAGGATGGCCGCGTGCAGTGCGATCTCTGCCCCCGTTTCTGCAAACTGCACGAGGGGCAGCGTGGACTCTGTTTCGTGCGCGCCAATGAGGGCGGCGAGATTGTGTTGACCACCTACGGCCGCTCCAGCGGCTACTGCATCGATCCCATCGAGAAGAAGCCGCTCAACCACTTTCTTCCCGGGACGCCGGTACTCTCGTTCGGTACCGCGGGCTGCAATCTCGCCTGCAGATACTGCCAGAACTGGGACATCAGCAAGTCACGCGAGATGGATACCCTCGCCGACCGGGCCGATCCGGAGACCATCGCCCGCGCGGCGAAACAGCTGGGTTGCCGCAGCGTGGCCTACACCTACAACGATCCGGTAATCTTTCACGAATATGCCATCGACGTGGCGAAGGCCTGTCACGAGCTGGGGGTCAAGTCGGTGGCGGTCACCGCGGGCTACGTATGTCCCGAACCGCGGGCGGAGTTCTACCGCCACATGGATGCCGCCAACGTGGATCTGAAGTCCTTCAGCGAGGATTTCTACCACAAGCTCACCGGCGCACATCTGGCCCCGGTGCTGGATACCATAAAATACATCAGGCACGAGACCAGCGTTTGGCTCGAACTTACCACCCTGCTCATCCCGGGACGGAACGACTCGGACCAGGAGCTGCAGGAGATGACCAGCTGGGTGGTGGAGAGCCTGGGTCCCGATGTGCCGATGCACTTCACCGCCTTCTTCCCCGCCTGGAAGATGCTGGATGTTCCGCCCACCCCTCTGGAGACGCTGGAGCGAGCGCGCAGAATCGCCTTGGAAAACGGGGTACGCTATGCCTATACCGGCAACGTATCCGACAGAGAGGGGCAGAGCACCTACTGTCACCGGTGCGGACAGATCCTCATTGGCCGTGACGGGTACCGGATCTCCGACTGGAATCTCACCGCGGAGGGGGCCTGCAGCAGCTGTGGTGCGAGCTGCGCCGGGGTCTTCGAGGCGTCGCCCGGCAGCTGGGGGAGCCGCCGTCAGCCGGTAAGGCTGGCGGATTATCGTTAATCTCGCTACAACATGTGTGTTGTTGTCGGGTCAGTAGTTACCAAGGGTCTTCATCAAATCGTGCGGTAAAATGGCAAATCATCCTTGACAGGCAGAATGCACGCCGGAAGATGGTCGGCATAAGGGGATTGGGGACGCTCTGGAATCAGCCGGATTACTTGCAGTTCGCGCAGATAGTGGATAATCCGGCAGTCTCCAGCCAGACAGCCCCAATCCCCTTCTGGCTACCGAGTTTGTGGCGTGCATTCTGCCTGTCAAGGACGAAGCCGCTACTCGGTGATTTACCATTTTACCGCACGATTTGATGAAGACCCGCTAACAATAGCTTCGCGGATCAGTCATCGACGCGGGTGAAGCCGATTATGTGGTTGTTTATCATGCCCGCCTTTATCATCTCCATGGTATCTCCGCTGAACTTTGCGCGGCACGGCGCCATGCCATCGCATTCGAACATGGCGGTGTCGTCGTCCAGCATTTTGTAGGTTTCGATGTGGGCGGTTGCCTCCTCCTTCAGGACACCGAAAGAGCCCCGTATGTACGACTTGCTCCGGGCCTCGCGCTTGACGTTCCTGAACACCTTGTGCAGCGCTGCTGCATCTACCGAGAGCGAGTAGGGATAGGGCACGTAGAGCATTATCACCCACTGATCGGGGTAGAATTTGATGTAGATGCTGTAGCCGGTGGTTTTGGCCGCCAGATCGTCGTTTCCGTCCCTGGAGTAGTATCCGGAATGGATCTCCGGGCGGGCCGCCGCCGCGATGCCTTGGGGAAACAGCGGAAGCAGTAGGATGGCCACGGCCAGAAGGGCGGTTGTTACTCTGCTGCCGGGGGGCTGCTTCATGGTCGGTATCCGGTTTGTCCTGTCTCCCATATAATATACAACAGTTACGGCTTTGGGGTTTACGGAAGGGCACCCCCGCCGCCGAAGGGAGATCCATGACAGCAGCGAACGAAAGCGCGTATCTCGTCTATGGAGAGGGGAGCGAGAAGATACTGGAGGAGGTGGCCGGTACCTCGTATGCATCCCGCCTGAAAGAGCTCCCCGTCGGGGAGTTCCTGGAGCTCGAAGCCGTTGGCCGGCTGGATCGGGTGGTGGTCTGCGGTTCCGCCGGAGAGATCAAGCAGGTGCTGAAGAAGGCGTGCGAGGAGGGTTTCGGCGTCGCCTTTCTGTCCGGCAGGCGGCAGAGCACGCTGCGCTCCACCTTCCAGATCCCCCAGGGAGCGGAAGAGTCCCTGAAGATTGCGCTGGAGAGTGAGCCGCAGCCGCTGGATCTTCTCTGCGCCGATGGGGAGATAGTGTTGTGGGGCGCACTGGTCGGTGATGCCCCGCCCCTTACCCACAGCAGCGCCCTCTACGAGCGCAGCTCCCTGCGGGAGAGGTTCCGGATGCTGCTGGATGCCTTCCGGAGACTGGGGGAGCTGAAGCAGAGCGGGATCAGGCTGACCACGGCCAAAAACCAGGAGATTAACACCGCGGCAACCGGCATCGTAATAATCGAGCATGACAACCACACCGCCGCCGCGTCGCTGGTAAGGGATCAGCTCTCGGTAAGCGACGGCAAGCTTTCCGCCGTTCTGCTCTCTCCCTCATCGGTAGTGGACTATCTGCACTATCTCTATGTCTCCCTGTTCGGAAAGGGCAAGAGCGCCAGCCTGCCGGAGTCGGTGGGTTTCATCAAGAGCGAGTCGCTTCGCATCGAGAGTTCGCCGCCGCTGCCGGTGACCATCGACGGGGAGAGCGTGGCGCACACCCCGGTGGAGTTTGAGGTCCGGAGCCAGGCGGTGCGCCTGATCGCAAGCGACGCGTTCTGGGCGGGGGTGAAGAGGGAGAGCTCCGACAAGGAGACGCTCAGGCTTTCGGGGCTGCCGGTCACCAGAGAGGAGGTGAACTATGTGCAGAAGAGCCTGCCGTTGTTCACCCATGCCAGCGAAGAGCGCTATCGGGAGCTGTTTGCGGATCTCAGAAGACAGGGGCGGAGCGACTCCACCTTTGTGACGCTGATGTTTCTGAGCACGGTGCTGGCCACCGTGGGACTGTTCCTCGACAGCGCATCCGTGGTTATCGGCGCCATGCTGCTGGCCCCGCTTATGCAACCCATAGTGTCCGCCGCCATGGGGTTGCTGCGCAGCGACCAGACCCTTCTGGCGGGCGCTTTGCGAACGGTGTTCAACGGGGTCCTGATCGCGCTTCTGAGCGCCGCCGCTATCGCGTTCCTGCTGCCGCTGGAGAGCCTTACCGACGAGATCTCGGCCCGGCTGAGCCCCTCGCTGCTGGATCTGCTGGTCGCCCTGGCGTCTGGGGTGGCGGCGGCCTATGTTCACAATAATCAGAAGATCGCCGGTTCCCTTGCGGGGGTTGCCATAGCGGTTGCCCTGGTGCCGCCTCTCGCCACCGCCGGAATCGGCATTGGCTGGATGAGCCTGAACATCTTCTACCATGCGTTTCTGCTGTTCGTGACCAACTTCGTGGGCATCGTGTTCGCCGCTTCGCTCACGTTCCTGGTATTGGGGTTCGCCCCGGTGCAGCGCGCCAGGAAGGGCCTGGGCTACGCCCTGGTTACCGCGTTGATAGTCGCGGTTCCACTCTACCTGTCGTTCACCACCATGGCGTTCGACTCCAGGGTCATCTCCACATTGGAGCAGAAGCGCTATACCGTCTCGGGCAAGGGCGTACAGGTCGAGAACGTGGTCCTGAAGCATGCCGGGGTGCTGGTGATAAAGTGCGATTTCGTCGTCGAGGAGATGTTGAGCCACAGCGAGCTGGTGCAGTTGAAACATACCCTGCAGTCGGAGCTGAAGGTGCCCATCGCCCTGGAGGCGGTGCAGCGGATCCGGTTTTGAGCCTGGCTCTTTCCTGAATCGTGTGGGTAACAATGGCAAATCATCCTTGACAGGCGGAATGCACGCCACGTACTTGGTAGCCAGAAAGGGATTGGGGCTGTCTGGCTGGAGACTACCGGATAGCCACTACCCGCGCGAATTTTACCCACGCAATTTGGTGAAAACCCTTAAGCCAGTATCAGAGCCAGGGAGAGCAGCAGGCCGTGCGCCAGCATGGCGGATATGGTCATGCGGATGGCCGGCTCCAGCTCCCTTGGTCGGGCGGCGTGGCGCACAAGGAGGCGCGCCGCTTTGATGCTCAGCGGCACGGGGAGGAAGGCGATCAGGGCGATGGCCGGAAGGGATCCGGACAGAACCAGCAGCAGGAGAACCAGCCAGGCCGCCAATGCGATCAGCGGGTATCCCCAACGTGCGGTTTCGGGGGCGAGGCGCGCTACCC
>DRMK01000119.1 GCA_011322575.1 Gammaproteobacteria bacterium | reverse complement strand
GTGGCTCCAGCCCGATTGTTTCACCCCGCCGCTGAGGTTCCACTGCAAGCCACTGCAATCAAGGGAAGCGCCCGAATACGGGCAAACCACAAGGCATCACCGGGCGCCGCCGGACGCACCGCGCGGGGATGCTACTCCTTGATCCGCCCGCCATCCAGCTCATCCTGCCAGGCCTTCAGCTCCTCCCATTTGCCGTCACGGGCCAGCGCGGCCTGCTCGGGCCAGCTCTGCGGATCGTGGGAGGCGAAGTTGCCACCGGCACCCGCCAGGATCGCGCGGATCTTCTCCGGATCCGCTGCCGCCAGATCAGCATAGCTTGCATAGCCGGCCTCGCCCAAAAGCTCTGCTATCTTCGGGCCGATGCCCTCGATGCGGGTCAGGTCGTCGACCGGCTTTGCGGGGGGCGCGGACTCCTCCCTGGTGGCAGCCTTTTTCCCCGCCCTGGCGGCTGCGCCACCCACCACCAGCTTCTCCTTGATGCGCGCCGCCTTGCCGCGCCTGCCGCGCAGGTAGTAGAGCTTGGCGCGGCGCACATCGCCACGGCGCTTGACCGTGATCCCGGCCACCGCCGGACTGTGGGTCTGGAACACCCGCTCCACCCCCTCGCCGTGGGAGATCTTGCGTACCGTGAACGCGGAGTTGAGGCCGCGGTTGCGCTTGGCGATGACCACACCCTCGAACGCCTGAAGGCGCTCGCGGTTGCCCTCCTTCACCTTTACCTGCACCACTACCGTATCGCCAGGGCCGAACTCCGGCACCTCGCTCTTCATCTGCTCCGCTTCCAACTGGTCAATGATGTTGCTCATGGTTCTCTCCCGAGACAGGTTCCACTACTCCTCACCGGCCCGCTGCTCCAGGATGTACTCCTCCAGCAGGGCCCGTTGCCGTTCACTCAAATCCAGCCTCTCCAGCAGGTCGGGACGCCGCTGCCAGGTGCGCCCCAGCGCCTGCTTCTCCCGCCAGCGGGCTATCGCCCGGTGGTCGCCGCTGAGCAGCACCTCCGGCACCCGCCGGCCGGCCACCCGCTCCGGGCGGGTGTAGTGGGGGCAGTCCAGCAGCCCTGCGGCGAAGGAGTCCTGCCGCGCCGACTCCCCGTGCCCCAGCGCCCCCGGCAGCAGCCTGGTCACCCCGTCGATGACCACCATGGCCGCAAGCTCCCCACCGCTCAACACGTAGTCGCCGATGGAGAGCTCCTCCTCCACCTCGCTCTGGATGAGCCGTTCGTCAATCCCCTCGTAGCGTCCGGCGAGCAGGATAATCCGCTCGCGCCGCGCCAGCTCCCCGAGCCACGCCTGATCCAGAAGCCGTCCCTGGGGCGAGAGATGGATCACCCGCGCCGGGGCCGCGTCGGCAGCCCGCGCCGCCCGGATCGCCGCCCGCAACGGCTCCAGCAGCATCACCATCCCCGGCCCCCCGCCATATGGACGATCGTCCACGGTGCGGTGCCGGTCGCTGGCATGGTCCCGCGGGTTCCAGGTCTCCACCCGGAGCAGCCCGGAGCGCACGGCGCGCCCGGTTATCCCGTATCCGGTCACGGCATCGAACATGCCCGGAAACAGGGTGACTACGTCGAACCGCATCGCTCCGCTCAGAATGCCGGATCCCAGTCCACCCGCATCCGCTGCCGGGCCATGTCCACCTCCACCACCACCTGGTCGGTCAGGAACGGAATCAGCCGCTCCCGCTCCCCCTGCACCACCAGAACATCGTTGGCGCCAGTCTCCATCACCCCCTGCACCACGCCCAGCTCCGTGCCGTCCAGGGTGATCACCCGCAGCCCCACCAGATCGGCCCAGTAGTACTCGCCGGGAGAGGGTTCGGGCAGCTGGGATCTGCGGAGTGCTATCTCGCACCCCAGCAGCCGGGCGGCGGCATCCCGATCCTCACACCCTGCCAGGCGGGCGATGATCCCCTTGCCATGGCGCCGCCCCTGCGCCACCTCCATCTCGCGCCACCGGCCATCCACCTTCACCTGCCAGGGGGAGTAACCGATTATCGCCTCGCGCGGTTCGGTGCAGGAGAAGACCCTCACCCAGCCGCGCACGCCGTACAACCCGCTGATCCGGCCCGCCGCTATCCTGCGCTCCCGCCGCTCCGCCACCCGGCGATGCTGTCTCCGCCAGCGCCCGTCCTACTCGGCGGCCGCCTGCGCGGCTGGCTGCTGCCTGATCAGCCTGGCCACCCGCTCCGAGGTCTTGGCGCCACGGGACTGCCAGTACCCTATGCGCTCCATGTCGAGCCGCAGCCGCTCCTCGTTGCCCGTGGCTATTGGGTTGAAGAAGCCGACCCGCTCGATGTAGCGCCCGTCGCGGCGGTTACGGCTGTCGGTGACGACGACGTGATAGAAGGGGCGCTTCTTGGCGCCTCCACGAGACATGCGAATGGTTACCATTGCCCGTTTGCTCTCCAGTTACTCTCCCAGGCCTCCCGATAGCGGCCAAGGTTAAACGGTTAATTGTACGCAGCTTCAGTGCGAAAATCAAAATCGGTCAAAACGGCATGCCGGGAGGCATGCGTCCCTTCATGGCGCGCATCATCCTGGCCATGCCGCCGCCGGACATCTTCTTCATCATCTTCTGCATCTGCTTGAACTGCTTGAGCAGCCGGTTGACATCCTGCACCTGGGTGCCGGAGCCGCTGGCGATGCGCCGCTTGCGCGACCCCTTGATGATCTCGGGCCGCTGGCGCTCGCGCACTGTCATGGAGTTGATGATCGCCTCGAGGCGCGCCAGGTCCCGGTCGTTCACCTTCTCCTTTACCCCGGCGGGAAGGTTGCCCATGCCCGGCAGCTTGTCCAGCATCCCGGCCACACCGCCCATCTTCTTCATCTGCTGCAGCTGGGCGCGGAAGTCCTCCAGGTCGAAGCCCTTGCCCTTCTTGATCTTGTGCGCCAGCTTCCGGGCCTGCGCCTTGTCCACCTTCTGCTCCACCTCCTCGATGAGGCTGAGCACGTCCCCCATTCCGAGGATCCGGGAGGCAACCCGCTCCGGGTGAAACGGCTCCAGGGCGCCCACCTTCTCTCCCACACCCAGAAACTTGATGGGCT
>DRMK01000118.1 GCA_011322575.1 Gammaproteobacteria bacterium | reverse complement strand
TCGAGCGGGAAAACTTCCGCTTCTATTTCCCGGTTACCACGTCGATAGTGATCAGCCTGTTGCTGAGTCTGCTTTTCTGGCTGTTTTTTCGCCGTTGAGCGAGGGGCATCCTCAGTCGCGGATCTCCGCAAGGTTGCCCTTGCTCTCCAGCCAGGATCTGCGGTCCCGGGCCCGCTTCTTGGCCAGCAGCATGTCCATTACCTGGTCGGTACCGTCGCCCTCCTCTATGGTCAGCCGTACCAGGCGGCGGGTGTCGGGGGCCAGGGTGGTTTCGCGCAGCTGCATGGGGTTCATCTCCCCCAGACCTTTGAAGCGGGTCACGGTCACCTTACCGCGCTTTTTCTCGGCGGCGATGCGATCCAGAACCCCCTGTTTCTCCGCCTCGTCCAGGGCGTAGAAGATCTCCTTGCCCACGTCGATACGGAACAGGGGCGGCATGGCGATGAACACATGCCCCGCCTCCACCAGCGGGCGGAAGTGGCGCAGGAACAGGGCGCACAGCAGGGTTGCGATATGGGCGCCGTCGGAGTCGGCATCCGCCAGCACACAGATCTTGCCGTAGCGCAACCCCTCCAGATCGCTGGAGCCCGGATCCACTCCGATGGCGGTGGCGATGTCATGCACCTCCTGGGAGCCAAGCACCTGGGCCGGCTCCACCTCCCAGGTGTTGAGAATCTTGCCGCGCAGCGGCATGATGGCCTGGAACTCCCGATCGCGCGCCTGCTTGGCCGAGCCGCCGGCCGAATCCCCCTCTACCAGGAACAGCTCGGTGCGCGCCGGATCGGTGGAGGTGCAGTCCGCCAGCTTGCCGGGCAGGGCCGGCCCCTGGGTTACCCGTTTGCGCACGATCTTCTTGCTGGCGCGCAGCCGTCTGCGGGCGTTATCGATGGCCAGCCCGGCGATCTCTTCTCCCGGCCCGGGATGCTGGTTCAGCCACAGGGAGAAGGCGTCCTTGATCACCCCGGAGACGAACGCGGCGCTCTCCCGCGACGAGAGGCGCTCCTTGGTTTGGCCGGAGAACTGGGGATCCTGCATCTTGAGCGACAGGATGTAGCTGCAGCGCTCCCAGACATCCTCGGGACTCAGCTTCACCCCGCGCGGCAGCAGATTGCGGAAGTCGCAGAACTCGCGCAGCGCCTCGGTGAGCCCGCTGCGCAGGCCGTTCACATGGGTCCCCCCCTGCGCGGTGGGAATCAGGTTGACATAGCTCTCGCTAACCAGATCTCCCTGCTCCGGCAGCCACGCCACCGCCCAGTCCACCGCTTCGCTGTTGCCCTGCATGCTGCCGTCGAACGGCTCCTCCGGCAGTACGCGCGCGCCCTCCAGCTCGCCCAGCAGATACTCCCTGAGACCCTCCCGGTAGCACCAGCTGCTGCTCTCGCCGCTTTTCTCCTCGGTGAACTGCACCTCCAGCCCCGGACAGAGCACCGCCTTGGCGCGCAGCAGATGCTTGAGGCGGGGAACGGAGAACCTGGGTGAGTCGAAGAAGGCGGGATCCGGCCAGAACCGCACCGTGGTGCCGGTGTTGCGCCTGCCCACGCTGCCCACCTCCTCCAGCGGCGACACCCGGACCCCGTCGGCAAAGGCGATGTTGTACTCCTTGCCGTCCCGCCGCACCCACACCTCCAGGTGGCTGGAGAGTGCATTGACCACCGACACCCCCACCCCGTGCAGGCCGCCGGAGTAGGTGTAGTTCTTGTTGGAGAACTTGCCCCCGGCATGCAGCCTGGTGAGGATCACCTCCACCCCCGGCAGCTTCTGCTCGGGATGGATGTCCACCGGCATGCCGCGCCCGTCGTCCTCCACTGACAGGGAGCCGTCCTTGTGCAGTATCACCTTGATATGCCTGGCGAAACCGGCAATCGCCTCGTCCACGCTGTTGTCGATGACCTCCTGCGCCAGGTGGTTGGGGCGCTCGGTCTGGGTGTACATCCCGGGGCGCTTGCGCACCGGCTCCAGGCCGGTGAGCACCTCGATGGATTCCGACGTGTACGAACCGCTCATGATGATGCCGTCATCCCGATACCCAGGCGGCGCGCCACCTCCTCGTAGGACTCCACCACCGAACCCAGGCCCTGGCGGAAGCGATCCTTGTCCAGCTTCTCTCGCGTCTTCGCATCCCACAGCCGGCAGCCGTCGGGGCTGAATTCGTCCCCCAGCAGCAGCTCTCCCCGGAAGCGGCCGAACTCCAGCTTGTAGTCCACCAGCAGCAGCCCCGCTTCACGGAACAGGGGCTGCAGGACGCCGTTCACCTCCCTGGTCAGCTCCTTCATGCGCCGGATCTCGGCCGCCGTGGCCCAGCCGAAGGTGAGGATGTGGGAGTCGTTGATCATGGGATCGTGCAGCGCGTCGTTCTTGAGAAAGAACTCGAACACGGGCGGCTCCAGATCCAGCCCCTCGGCCACCCCCAGGCGGCGGCACAGGCTGCCGGCGCTTATGTTGCGGATCACGCACTCCACCGGCAGCATATCCAGCCGCTTTACCAGCGCCTCGCGCTCCCCCAGCAGCCGCTCGAAGTGGGTGGGGATCCCGGCGGCCTGCAGCCGCTCCATGATGAAGCCGTTGAAACGGTTATTGACCGCCCCCTTGCGCGCCAGCCGCTCCACCTTCTCTCCGTCGAAGGCGGAGGTGTCGTCGCGGAACTCCAGAACGAGATGCTCCGGATCCTCCGTGGTATAGACCGTCTTCGCCTTTCCGGAGTAGAGTTCAGCCCGTTTTTGCATAGATCGTGTTCCTCATATGGTGCGCCACTCCAGCCCGTTCTCCTGATCCGCCACCGCCACCCAGCTCTCTTCGCACCCCAGCGCCGCCGCAACACTCCGCACCGCATGGGCGGCGGTGTTGTTCTGCTCGCTCAGATGCATGGCCACCACGTGGCGCAGGGTGGAGAGCTCGATTCCCCCCAGCAGGCCGGCCGCCTGCTGGTTGCTGAGATGGCCCAGGCCGCCCGCCACCCGCTGCTTGAGCGGGTAGGGGTAGGGCCCGTCGCGCAGCATGGCGCTGTCGTGGTTGCACTCCAGCAGCAGCGCGTCGCAGCCGCTCAGTTTCTCCCGGATGTGCGTGGTTACCCTGCCACAGTCGGTCAGCATCCCCAGACGGTACCGGCCGTTACTGAAAATAAACTGGCACGGCTCGCGCGCATCGTGCGGTACGGGAAACGGCTCCACCTCCAGGTCTCCGATGGCAAACGGCTGGTGGCTGTCGAAACACTCCAGCCGTGGCAGATCGCCGCCCGTCCACTGCAGCCGGCTACCATGGCTCATCCACACCGGCACCCCGTAGCGCCGCGCCAGCGCCCCTACCCCGCTCACATGGTCGGTGTGCTCGTGGGTCACCAGGATGGCGCTCAGCTCCTCCGGATGTCTGCCGAGCCGGGCCAGGCGGCGCTGCGTCTCGCGGAGCGAGAAGCCGCAATCCACCAGGATGGTGGTGGCACCCTCCTCCACCAGCGTGGCGTTGCCCCGGCTCCCGCTTCCCAGTGACGCAAAGCGCATCCCTGCCCCACCCGATACAGTTCAGGAGGGATCGTTGGTATCGATGATACGCGGCGGCCTGAGCAGCTGCTCCACGTCACTGGCGGGCGGCGCGCTCTCCATGGCTGCCTGGGGGAGCTGCACGCTCCCGGCAGTTCGTGGTTCGGTCAGTCCGCCGGGAATCTTCAACGGCGGTACGGTGCGCGCCGAGAAGTAGTCGGGGATCTCTTTCCCGCCGCCGCTGGAGCAACCTGCGCCGGTCAGCAGCAGAACCAGCAGGGCGCAGCCTTTCACCCCGGTAGGAAGGCTCATTCCAGCACCCCCGCGCTGCGCAGCGCGCGGCGTACCCGATCCTTGCAGCCGTTGGCCAGCGGTGTCAGCGGCAGCCGGATCCCGGGGGGGATGAGCCCCATCTCGTGCAGCGCCCATTTCACCGGGATGGGACTGGATTCGATGAACAGCTCCCGGTGCAGATCCCGCAGCGGCTGGTCCAGCAGGATGGCCCGCTCCCGCTCCCCGGCCAGGGCGGCGGCGCACATCTGGTGCATCGCCGCGGGCGCCACGTTGGCGGTAACCGAGATGTCTCCCCTGGCCCCCAGCAGGATGAGCTCCATGGCGCTGCTGTCGTCACCGCTGTAGAGATCCAGCCGGCCGTCGCAGCGCTCCAGGATCTCCCGGCCCCGCTCCAGATCCCCGGTGGCCTCCTTGATGCCGATGATGTTGGAGATGGTGGAGAGGCGCTCCACCGTCTCCGGCAGCATATCCACCGCGGTGCGCCCCGGCACGTTGTACAGGATCTGGGGGATCGGCTCCGCATCCGCCACCGCCCGAAAGTGGCGGTACAACCCCTCCTGGGTGGGCTTGTTGTAGT
>DRMK01000117.1 GCA_011322575.1 Gammaproteobacteria bacterium | reverse complement strand
TGGGCGGGCTCGAATCCAAACCGTGAGTAGTAACCCGGGTATCCCGCCACCACCACAGCCGGGAACCCCCGCTCTCCGGCGCGCTGCAACGCACTGGTAACCAGTTCCGAACCGATGCCGCGGTGAGAGTGGGAGGGCAACACCGCCATCGGTGCCAGCGCAACGATCCCGGTGGTACCGGATTGCTGCTCCAGCCGGGCGGCCAGCATCATCAGGTGCCCAAGGATACGCTGCCGGTTCTCTGCCACCAGAGTCAGCTCCGGGACATAGGCCGGCGTATTGCGCAAAGCCGCTACCAGGCGCGCCTCATCCTCCTCTCCAAACGCGCTTATGTTGACCACATCGATACCACGCCGATCCGCGGGTGATTCGGGTCGAATCAGGACATCTGCCATTACACCATCTCCTCATCAGGGGCAGTTGCTGCGGCTTTCAGGATGTCGGCCGACACTTTTTCTGCCTTACATCTCTATTTTTGGAAAGTTTTGTTGTATTATCAATGTCATTTTCACAACATTTACACTGTTTTCCAGGCCATACCCGAAAGCATGGCGCTTTTCGCTAAAAGAAAAGCCGGAGCTGCCGAAATATTGAGCATATCGACCACTCATACGGCATTCCGCACAACAAGGACAATTCGGGACCCAGGAAACCAGACACGACATGAGCATCAGCGACAAGAACCACCATCTTCGCCTGATTCTGGTAGAGGATGCCGCCAGTGATGGGCAGGAGATCATCAACCTGCTGCGCAGTGGTGGCTGCCCGGTCCTGGCGGAGCGTGTGCAGAATGCAGCGGAAATCCGGCAGCTGCTCACCGAAGGACAGTGGGACATGGTAATCGCCCGGCTGCCCCACCCGGACTTTCCCCCTGCGGAGGTACTGGCCGAGACAGTGCGCAGCGGCCAGGATCTCTCTTTTCTGATCCTGGCGGATGGTGAGGTGGCCCATGACAACGAGGTGATGGAGCTGCTTCGCGCCGGGGCTCGCGGCACGATAAGTTCCATGGCTCCAGAGCACCTGCGCCTGGTAATAGGGCGGGAACTACAGGACCTGGAAGGCCGACGCGCCCAGCGCTACTTTACCCGCAAGTATTTCGACTCGGAGCAGCGTGGCTGGCAACTGTTGAAACGCTCTCGTGATGCCATCGCTTTCGTGCGCGACGGGATCTTCCTGCATGCCAATCGGGCCTGGATGGATCGCTTTGGGCTTGATGGGTTGTGGGAGCTTAGGGGGGAACCACTGCTGGAGTTGGTAGGGAAAGAGGATCACAACCGGATCAAGAACGCCCTGCGCAGCTGCGCGGAACGGGAGCCGGAGGAAAACCGGTTGGAGGTACAGGGTCGCGGTAGCGACGGTGGCAGTTTCCGCGTAGAGATGGAGCTGCAACCGGCGGCCATCGACGGCGAACCGTGTGTCCAGATCACCATCCGGGAGCGTTCTCACAGCAAGGAGCTGGAGAACAGGATTCGCCAGCTCAAGAGCATGGATCAGATCACCGGGCTGTTCAACCGGCGCTACTTTCTGCGTCGTCTGGAGGCGGAGATCAAAAAGGCCCGTCAGGGACATTTCGACAGCGCCCTGATCTACCTTGAGCTGGATGATTTCGCCGCCATCCGGGAGCGCCTCGGGGTAGCCAACAGCGATCTCCTGCTGGCCAATATTGCGCGCCTGCTGCGTCAGAAATCCAACCTCGCCCAGGGGATGGCCCGTTTCTATTCCCACACCTTCACCGCCGTAGTACGCAGCTGCAATGCAGCTACCGCGACCAAGATCGCAGATCTGCTGTGCCGCATGGTGGAGAGACACACCGTGGAGATCGGGGGCCATTCGCTGCAAGTAACCTGCAGTGTAGGGGTTACACTGATCAACGACAGCGTAGGCAGCGCGCAGGAGGTACTGGCGCGCGCCGCCAAGGCCTGCGGCGAGAGCCGTGAAGCAGGCGGCAACTGCGTGACCCAGTTCGTGCCGGTGGTGGAGGATCTGGCAGAGCAGGAGATGCAGGGGGCATGGGTCAAGCGGATCCGGAGGGCGCTGGAGAACGAGGGTCTGCACCTGCTCTATCAACCCATCGTCAGCCTGCACGGCGCGCCCGGAGAGAAATACGAAGTTTTGCTGCGCATGCGGGAGGAGGGCCAGGAGATCTCCCCGGCGGAGTTCATTCCTGTGGCCCAGCAGGCCGGCCTGCTACCGGAGGTGGAGCGCTGGGTGATCGGCAACTCCATCCGGGCAGTGGCGGAGCGCCACCAGAAAGGATTACAGACAACCCTGTTTGTCAAACTCTCCGAGGACTCTCTCAGGGATGAAACCCTGCTGCTATGGATTGGTCGGCAACTACGGGAGGCGGGATTGAGCGAAGGGGGCCTGATATTCGAGATAAGCGAGAAATGCGCCCTCAATCACCTCAAGGAGGTGGGCAGGCTCTCCGAGGGATTGCGCAAACTGAAGTGCGGAGTCGCCCTGGATCACTTCGGTATCGCCCCCAACGCCATCATGCTGCAGAAGCGGCTGAAGGTCTCCTATCTGAAAATCGATGGCTCCCTGATATCCCGGATGGATCAGGATCCCGAGAGCCTGGAGAAGGTACGCCGCATCAACCAAACGGCACGGGACACCGGGAGCTCAACCATCGCCCAGTTCGTAGAGAGCGCCAACAGCCTGTCACTGCTCTGGCAGGCCGGGGTGAACTATATCCAGGGCTACTTCGTGCAGGAGCCCTCCACCTCCATGCAGTACGACTTCTCTGGAGAGGCTTCCTGACCTTCCCCTCCCCCGCCGGCTACGCCCCCTGCTGTTGCAACGCCGCGATGCGCTGCTCAAGGGGAGGATGGGACATGAACAGCCGCTTGAGACCGCCGCCTATACGCCCGTTGATCCCGAAAGCGGCCATCTGATCCGGCAAGTGGCTCTCCCCCGCGCTGCGCTGCAGGGCCTTCAGGGCCGCGATCATCTTCTCCCGCCCGGCCAGCTGGGCGGAACCGGCATCGGCCCGGAACTCGCGCTGGCGGCTGAACCACATGACGATGATGGTAGCCAGGATCCCCAGCGCCAGCTCGGCGATGATGGTGGTGATCCAGTAAGCGGGGCCATAACCCTGCTCGTTCTTGAACACAACCCGGTCCACGGTATGCCCCACCACCCGGGAGAGAAAAATGACGAAGGTATTCACCACACCCTGGATAAGGGTGAGAGTGATCATGTCACCATTGGCGATATGGCTGACCTCATGGGCCAGAACCGCCTCCACCTCGTTCTGATCCATTGCGTTCAGGAGGCCGCTGCTTACCGCCACCAGGGCGCTGTTACGATTCGCTCCAGTGGCGAAGGCATTGGGCTCCGGTGCATCGTACATGGCCACCTCCGGCATCCCTATTCCCGCCTGCTGAGCCTGGCGGGCCACTGTCTCTACCAACCACCGCTCGGTAGGCGTGGAGGGCTGTTCGATCACCCGCGCCCCCACCATGCGTTTGGCGCTCCATTTGGAGATCAGCAAGGAGAACAGGGAACCGGCAAAACCGACCACGGCGGCAAACACCAGCAGACTGCTGTAACTCAACCCTCCCTGGGCATCCATGATACGGTCGACCCCCAGCAGGCGCAGAACTATGTTCAGCACCACGATAATCGCCAGGTTGGTCACCAGAAACAGAAAAATTCGGTTCAGCATGGTTGCAATACTCCATACAGGTGCCTGTATCCAACCTCTCCTTCTTCCGGAAAGGATGGAGAACTGTTAGTCCCGGCTATTCTAGTTTGGTTCCCCACCCCCTACAACCTGCTGCCGGCGGCTCCCGATGGGAGGATCCCTGAATGGGGTCCTCCCCGAATCGTGTAGGTGAAATGGTAAATCACCGCGCAGCGGCTCCATCCTTGACAGGCGGAATACACGCCGGAAGATGGTCGGCAGAAGGGGATTGGGGACACTTTGGAATAGCCGGACCACTTGCAATTCGCGCAGGTAGTGGATATATCCGGTAGTCTCCAGCCAGAC
>DRMK01000116.1 GCA_011322575.1 Gammaproteobacteria bacterium | reverse complement strand
TGGGCTTCGACGACGTGCGGGAGCTGGATATCCCGTTCGGCAGGGACAGCTACGAACTGACCGACAAGGGGCGCGCCACACTGGACCGGCTCGCCTCCTATCTGGAGGTGGACCAGTCCATCCGCCACGTCATCCTGAGCGGATATGCCGCCAAGGCCGGTAACAGGATCTACAACCAGGAGCTGGTCCAGCTGCGCCTGGACCAGGTACAGGAGTACCTGCTGGACAGAGGCGTTCCGGGGGAGCTGCTGGTAGCCTTGCAGCGGCAGGGCAAAGGGAGCCGCCGGATCCGCATACGTCTGCAGCGATAGCCTCTTGTTAGCACTCTTTCTCATTGAGTGCTAAAATCCCTCTTTTCCCGCGACATACGAGGCACGACCGCGGTGGCAACAGATACCGCCATTGACGCACGCGCACAGCTACTGCTCAAGACGCTGGTGGAGAAGCACATCAGCGATGGTCAGCCGGTAGGCTCCACCGCCCTGGTGGAAGCCTCCGGGCTTGGGATCAGTCCTGCCACCGTGCGCAACATAATGGCCGAGCTGGAGGAGCTGGGGCTGGTAATGTCGCCGCACACCTCGGCCGGGCGCGTTCCCACCGCCCAGGGCTACCGCTTTTTCGTCGATACCCTGATGAAGGTCAGGCCGCTGGACAGTGACGAGGTGCGCGAGCTGGCCGGGGAACTCAAACCCGATCCGGATCTGCAGGGCCTGATGCGGCGCGCCTCCACGCTGCTCTCCTCGGTAACCAGGCTGACCGGAATGGTAATGCTGCCGCGCCGCCGACAGAGCTCCTTCCGCCACATCGAGTTCCTGCCCCTGTCGGAGAAACGCATCCTGGTGATCTGGGTGGTCAATGAGCTGGAGGTGCAGAACCGCATCATCCATCTGGACCATCCCTGCAATCCGGGCGAGCTGCAACAGGCGGCCAACTATTTGAACGAGCGCTTCGCCGGCCAGAGCATGCAGGCCATCCGCAATACGCTGCTGGAGGAGCTGCACAGCGCCAGGGAGTCGGTAAACAGTTTCATGGTGACCGCCGTCGAGATGGCGAAGCAGGCATTTCCGGGTGAAGCGGAGCAGCCCGGCGGGGACTACGTGCTGGAGGGCGGCTCCAACCTGATGGAGTATGCCGAAATGGCGGACATGGAGAAGCTGCACGACCTGTTCGAGGCCTTCGAGCGTAAGCACAAGATCCTGGATCTGCTGGACAAGGCGGCCACCGCCCAGGGGGTGCAGATCTTCATCGGCGAGGAGTCCGGCTACCAGGTGTTCGACGGCTGCAGCTTTGTCACCGCCCCCTATTCGGTGAGTGGCGAAACGGTGGGCGTTCTGGGTATCATCGGCCCCACCCGGCTCAACTACGAAAGGGTAATCCCGGTGGTGGACGTAACCGCGAAACTCCTGGGAGCGGCCTTGAATAGCAAGGAGTAGATCCCCACATATCCAGGTCAGGTTCATCGTGGAGAACAGGAACAATGTCGGAAACGAAACCAGAGGAACAGAGCGGCAGCGAACAGGGCGAGGAGCTGGAACAGCAGGAAAGCCCTCCCGAGAGCGGCGGCGAGCAGCAGGAGAGTGTCCCCGACCACGAGCAGCTGGCTCTCTTGCTGGAAGACGCCCGCGCCAGGGCGGATGAGCACTGGGACCAGGTGCTGCGCCTGCAGGCGGAGCTGGAGAACCTGCGCAAGCGCCAGCAGCGGGAGCTGGAGAGCGCCCACAAATACGCCCTGGAGCGCTTCGTCCAGGAGCTGTTGCCGGTGAAGGACAGCCTGGAGATGGGGCTCGCCGCCGCCCGTGAGGTGGAGGAGGAGAGCAGCGCCAAGCTGTGCGAGGGCACGGAGCTGACCCTGAAGATGCTGCAGGCGGCGCTTGAGAAGTTCGGCGTCAAGGAGATCGACCCTGCGGGCCAGCCCTTCGATCCGGAGCTGCACCAGGCGATGTCGGCGGTGGCTTCGGAAGGGACCGAACCCAACACGGTGCTGAACGTGATGCAGAAGGGGTACCTGCTCAACGACCGCCTGATCCGCCCCGCCATGGTGGTGGTGGCCAAATAGGGATTGAAATCCGCAACCGTATCCCCAACATATCAAGTAGTTGAACGATTAGCCAAATACAACCGGAGAAGAGAGATATGGGCAAGATCATTGGCATAGACCTGGGCACCACCAACTCCTGCGTGGCGGTAATGGAGGGTGGCAAGCCGCGCGTTATCGAGAACAGCGAGGGGGATCGCACCACGCCTTCCATAGTCGCCTATACCGACGATGGAGAGGTTCTGGTGGGCCAGTCCGCCAAGCGCCAGGCGGTGACCAATCCGGAGAACACCCTGTTTGCCATCAAGCGGCTCATCGGGCGCAAGTTCGATGACGAAGAGGTGCAGAAGGACATCGACCTGGTCCCGTACAAGATCATCAGGGCGGACAACGGCGATGCCTGGGTAGAGGTCAATGGCAAGAAGCTGGCCCCCCCGGAGGTTTCGGCGCGTGTACTCATGAAGATGAAAAAGGCGGCCGAGGACTATCTCGGCGAGACGGTCAGCGAGGCGGTGATCACCGTGCCGGCCTATTTCAACGACTCCCAGCGCCAGGCCACCAAGGATGCCGGCAAGATCGCCGGCCTGGAGGTGAAGCGCATCATCAACGAACCCACCGCCGCGGCGCTCGCCTACGGCATGGACAAGAAGCGCGGCGACGCAAAGGTGGCAGTGTACGATCTGGGCGGCGGCACCTTCGACATCTCCATCATCGAGCTGGCGGAGATCGACGGCGAGCACCAGATCGAGGTGCTCTCCACCAACGGCGACACCTTCCTGGGCGGGGAGGATTTCGACAAACGCCTCATCGACTACCTGGCGGACGAGTTCAAGAAGGATCAGGGAATTGACCTGCGCGGCGATCCCCTGGCCATGCAGCGCCTCAAGGAGGGTGCCGAGAAGGCCAAGATCGAGCTCTCCTCGAGCCAGCAGACCGACATCAACCTGCCCTACATCACCGCGGACGCATCCGGGCCCAAGCACCTGAACATCAAGATGACCCGCGCCAAGCTGGAGTCGCTGGTGGCGGATCTCATCGAGCGCACCATAGAGCCCTGCAAGATCGCCCTCAAGGACGCCGGCCTCAAGGCATCCGATATCGACGACGTGATTCTGGTGGGAGGCCA
The DNA here is from genome assembly GCA_011322575.1 of Gammaproteobacteria bacterium. Classification (GTDB taxonomy): domain Bacteria; phylum Pseudomonadota; class Gammaproteobacteria; order Thiohalospirales; family Thiohalospiraceae; genus DRMK01. The sequence goes on along the minus strand of DRMK01000116.1, from coordinate 7,831 downwards.
GACCCGCATGCCCAAGGTACAGGAGGCGGTGAAGGATTTCTTCGGCAAGGAGCCACGCAAGGATGTCAACCCGGACGAGGCGGTAGCCATGGGCGCCGCCATCCAGGGCGGCGTGCTGGGTGGCGAGGTGAAGGATGTGCTGTTGCTGGATGTCACCCCCCTCTCCCTGGGGATTGAGACCATGGGTGGGGTGATGACCAAGCTGATCGAGAAGAACACCACCATCCCCACCAAGGCGACCCAGATCTTCTCCACCGCCGACGACAACCAGACCGCGGTGACGGTCCACGTACTGCAGGGTGAGCGGGAGATGGCCTCCGGCAACAAGTCGCTGGGGCGCTTTGACCTCACCGACATTCCGCCCGCGCCGCGGGGCGTGCCGCAGATCGAGGTCACCTTCGACATCGATGCCAATGGCATTCTGCATGTATCCGCCAAGGACAAGGCCACCGGCAAGGAGCAGTCCATCGTCATCAAAGCCTCCAGTGGTCTCAGCGAGGAGGAGATCGAAAAGATGATCAAGGATGGCGAGGCCCATGCCGAGGAGGACCGCAAGTTCCACGAGCTGGTGAACGCCCGCAACCAGGCCGATGCCATGATCCACGCCACGCGCCGCTCCATGGAGGAGCTGGGCGACAAGCTGGAGGCGGAGGAGAAGAGCAACATCGAGGCCGCCATCAAGGAGCTGGAGGAGGCCATCAAGGGTGACGACAAGGCGGAGATCGAGGCCAGGACCCAGAAGCTGACCGAGGCATCCGCCAAGATGGCGGAGCGGCTCTACAGCCAGCAACAGGCAGAGGCGGCCCAGGAGGGTGGCGCGAAGAGCGACTCCGGCGCCGGATCGGCCAAGGAGGAGGATGTGGTCGATGCCGAGTTCGAGGAGGTCAAGGAGGACGACAAGAAATAGTATGCGATAATGACCCCCGGCGCGGGGAGCCCGCCGGGGAGGCCGGTTCAGCAGCGACAGATGCGGGGCCCGCCCCGCATCTGTCGTTCCTTTGTGCAACCAACCAATAACCATGTCGAAACGCGATTACTACCAGATCCTGGGAGTGGAGAGAAACGCCAGCGAGGCGGAGATCAAAAAGGCGTTCAAGCGCCTTGCCATGAAGTACCACCCTGACCGCAATCCGGACGACAAGCGTGCGGAGGAGAAGTTCAAGGAGGCGAAGGAGGCCTACGACGTGCTCTCCGACAGCCAGAAACGGGCCGCTTACGACCAGTTCGGCCACGCCGGGGTGGACGCCTCCATGGGAGGGGGTGGGTTCCACACCGGAGGTGGCAGCTTCAGCGACATCTTCGGGGACGTGTTCGGCGACATCTTCGGTGGCGGCGGGCGGGGGGAGAGCCGTGCCTACCGGGGCGCCGATCTGCGCTACAAGCTGGAACTCGGCCTGGAGGATGCCGTGCGTGGCACCACGGTAAAGATCCGCTACCCGGTCACGGTAGAGTGCGGCTCCTGTGGTGGCAGCGGCGCCCGCGCGGGCAGCACGCCCAGCTCCTGCCCCACATGCGGCGGCCAGGGCCAGGTGCGCATCCAGCAGGGTTTCTTCTCGGTACAGCAGACCTGTCCCCGCTGCCACGGGCGCGGCCAGATTGTCACCGACCCCTGCCCCGCCTGTCATGGCGAGGGTAAGGTCCAGGAGAACAAGGTGCTGTCGGTCAAGGTGCCCCCCGGCGTGGACGAGGGGGACAGGATCCGGCTCACCGGCGAGGGAGAGGCGGGGGAGAACGGGGGGCCCGCGGGGGATCTCTACGTTCAGATCCACATCCGTCCACACCCCATATTCCAGCGCCGCGACAACGATCTCTACTGCGAGGTGCCCATAAGCTTCACCACCGCCGCCCTGGGGGGCGAGCTGGAGGTGCCCACGCTGGACGGCAACGTGATGCTCAAGATCCCGGCCGAAACCCAGAGCGGAAGGCAGTTCCGGCTGCGTGGCAAGGGAGTGAAACCGGTACGGGGAGGCCCTACCGGGGATCTGATCTGCAAGGTGGTAATAGAGACCCCGGTCAACCTTACCCGCGAACAGAAGGAGCTGCTGCGCGAGTTCGAACGCTCCATGGCAGGAGATGCGCCTACCCACCGGCCCAGAACCCACTCCTGGCTGGATGGCGTGAAACAGTTCTTCGAGGATCTGAGAGGATAGCAGGGAATGATCAGAGTAGCGGTAAGCGGCGCCGGCGGACGCATGGGGCGCAGTCTGATAGAGGCGTGCCAGGAGTCACAGGCGGTGACCCTGGGAGCGGCCCTGGAGCACCCCGGTAGCTCCCTGATTGGCGCCGACGCCGGCGAGGTGGCCGGGATTGGCGCCACCGGCGTGACCATAAGCGGCGACCCCCACGCGGTGCGGCATGACTACGATGTGCTCATCGACTTCACCCGCCCCGACGTAACCATGGCCAACCTGGCCCGCTGCCGCCAGCAGGGCAAGCGGATGGTGATCGGCACCACCGGCCTGAGCGACACCCAGCGCGCCGAGATCTCCGCCACCGCCGCCACCGACATCGCCATCGTGCTGGCCCCCAATATGAGTGTGGGGGTCAACCTCTGCCTGAAACTGCTGGAGACGGCGGCCCGGATCCTGGGAGACGAGGTGGACATAGAGATCATCGAGGCCCACCATCGTCACAAACTGGATGCCCCCTCCGGAACCGCGCTGCGCATGGGGGAGGTGGTGGCCGAAACGCTGGGGCGCAATCTGGACGAGTGCGCGGTATATGGCCGCCACGGCAACACGGGGGAGCGCCAGCGCCGCACCATAGGCTTCGAAACCATCCGCGCCGGAGACATAGTGGGTGAACACACGGTAATGTTCGCCGGCAGCGGCGAGCGGGTGGAGATCACCCACAAGGCCTCCAGCCGCATGACCTTCGCCAAGGGAGCGGTCCGCGCAGCAGAGTGGATCATGGGGCGGGAGCGCGGCCTGTACGACATGCAGGATGTACTGGGATTGAAGGAACCCTAGTGCTCTACCGCCTGCTGACCCGGCAACAAATATGTCGCACTACTGCGCCGCGCCGAGCGTACTCCAGCGTTCTTCGATATCCTCGGCGGCGGGGGTTTTGGCGGAACGGTAACGCACCACGCCATCCGCGCCGATCAGCAGCTGGGTGGGGGTTCCCGCAATACGGTAAGCGGAGCTGACCTTGCTGCCCGAGTCGAACAGGACCGGGTACTGCATGCCGTGCTCCTTCTGGTATTTACGCGCCGCCTCCACCGAGTCATTGATCCCCACATTGATGGCCAGAACGGCCATCCTGCCGGCAAATCTGGCCTGTAGCGCGTTGATCTCCGGGATCTCCTTCAGGCAGTTGGGGCACCAGGTGGCCCAAAACACCAGATATACCGGCTTCCTGCCCAGATAGTCGGTCAGCCGTACCGGCTCACCCGCCAGGGTGGTCAGGGAGAAAACGGGAGCTTTGTCTCCTACTCCCACGGCGGCAGATAGCCGGGGCAAGCCGATGAACAGCAGCATGAGGAACAGCGTGAAACCCCGGCCAATGGCTCGATTCATCTTTTGTCTCCCGTCAGCAACGGGGCCGGAGCAGTCCGGCCCCGGCTACTGCCTGCATTAGTGCTTGTGGTCCTTGCCCATGGGTACCGGCGGCTCCCCCACCTTGCGCTCGGTGAGCTGCCGGGCAACCTTCTGGTCTTCCTCCCAGGCGGCTTTGGCAATCTCGTCGGGCGTCACACCCTTCACCTTGATGGACTCGATCTCGATCATGTGGGCGTTGGGATAGATCCAGCCGGTCACTATCGCCGTCTTGCCGATGACCGCCCCGTGGGCGCGGATCACGTCGTGACCGGTGGCGTTGTTGACGAAGTTCCAGAAGGTTCCGTCGGCCAGCTTCAGCCCCACGTCGTGGCCACCAAAAAGCTTGCACTGGGAGTTTGCGCCGGAGAGCTTCTTCAGGCTGCAACCAACGCAGATTAGCTCTCCCTTGAGGGTGACGGTGTCCAGCCCCTTCTCCTTGTCCCACCCTCCAGCGTACACGGGTGCCGCCAGCAGCGTGGCGAGAAGTACTGTCCAGATATATTTGCTCGTTGCCTGCATGTTCATATCAGAGCTCTCTCCTTATGGTAATTGACGTTACAGGGGGTACAGCACGGGATCCAGCCCCGCCAGCAGCTGACGGGGCTCGGCGGGCAATGGCGGTATCACCACCAGCGTCATCCCGTTGGCGTAGCGCACAGCTACATGGGATTCGTCCACCGGCAGCTTGCCCGGCAGCAGAATGATGGTAGCCAGCTGGCCATCCTTGCGATAGACAATGTGCAAGCCGGAAGTTCCCCGTATCTTGCACGGATCGGCAAAGGTGGCGTACCAGCCTTCCGCCACCTCCAGCCTGGCGCCGAGGACCGCCAGCAACTGGGACGGATCGATACTTTGCGTGTTATCAAATGCCTGAGGCTCGGTGGCCAGGTGGTGCAGTATGTCCGAGGTGACCGCCAGGGCCTCCTGCCGCCGGGCATCCGACCTCGTCACGACCAACGCCACGCTCAGCAACAGCAGGGCGGCGATGGAACCGGCCACCAACCAGCGTCGCCCCCACTCTGCGGAAGGGAGATCCGGCAGCGGCGGCAGCTCCCCCGGCTGCCGGATGGAACGCTGCAGCTCCTCCTCCAGACGCTCCACCTGGAGGGAGAGGTGCCGGCACTCGGCGCACTGCTCCAGATGCCGCCGCAGTTCGGGTGTCCTGAGCTGCGGATCGGCCAGTAGCTGCTCCTGACAGCGATGGCAGTTCATGATGATCTTTGCTCGTTACTGTAGACCGTCCAGGTGGTGCGGGGATGGGCAGCGATTAACCGTTTTCTGGCCCGTGCAATGCGTGACAGGACGGTGCCCCGCGGGATCCCGAGAATCCCGGCAATCTCGTCGATGGAAAGCCCGCCGGCGATCTGCATCAGCAGGGGAGTGCGAAACAGCTCCGGCAGATCCCTAATCGCCCGTTCCAGATCCATCTGCAACCCCGGACTCTCGCGGCGCATGTCCGGCAACGGCCTGGCTTCGTCCAGCGGCTCGTGGGCGGGAGACCGCCGGCGCAGCCTCAGAAACTCGCGGTGCAGGATGGTGAACAACCAGGCGCGCGCCTTGTCCATCCGCTTCAGGGTTCGAAAACCCTCCCAGGCACGCAGCCAGGTCTGCTGCAACAGCTCCTCGGCCTCGCAGTGGGAACTGCCCAGATAGCGGGCAAAACGCCACAGATCCTCGCTGTAGGTGTGGAACACCTGCTCGAATCTGTTTTGTGTCCGAAAAAGTGGCACTGGTCGCCGCGTCCCTTCTCTGAGCCGTTACCTTAACAGAGCCCTGCTCGGCAGATTTGATTCCCGATACACAAAAAAACGCCCCCTGTCCGTTGGGGCAGGGGGCGCTCCGGCCGGGAACAGCCTGAAACTACTTCTTTATATCACTGATGACCGCTGCAGGGGTCGCCGGGAGGCGCGGCATGGTCTGCTTCGGAAACTCGCCGGTCAGGGCGTTGAGAAAGGCGACTATATCTGCGACATCCTGCTCCGGCAACTCCTTGCCGAGCTGGGTTCTCGCCATCACCCGCACCGCCTCGTCCAGCGTCTCCACCGCACCATTGTGGAAATAGGGGGCGGTCAGCGCAATGTTTAGCAGAGTCGGCACCCGCCACATATGCTTGTCGGACTCCTTGCCGGTGGCCTCGAAACGCCCCCCATCGTCCATCAATCTGTACTTCTCCACGTACGGGTTATCGGTGAAGGTGGGAAAACGCATAAAAAACCCCTCTCCCAGCGGCTTGGCCGGGCCTGCAAAAGCGCCGCCCGAGTGGCAGCCGATGCAACCCACCTTGGCAAACTTCTCCATGCCGGCAATCTGCTGCGCGGTGAGCGCCTTCTTGTCCCCCTTCACGTAGCGGTTGTAGGGGCTGTCAGGGGTAATCAGGGTACGCTCATAGGCAGCAATCGCTTTGGCAAAGTTGTCGATATTGACCACGTCACCGCTGCCAAACGCTTTCTCAAAGTAGGGCCTGTAACCGGGAATGGCCCGCAGGCGGCGCTCCACCAGCATCTCATGGCTCTCCATGCCCATCTCGATGGGGTTGACCACCGGCCCCTTGGCCTGCGCCTCCAGGGTAGGTTCACGCCCATCCCAGAACTGGACCGACAGATAGGCGGCATTCCACACCGTAGGCGCACTGCGACCGCCCTTCTGCCCCTCAACGCCAACTGCCACCGGGCGGTTATCCTCGCCGCCCAGCATCACATTGTGGCAGGAGTTGCAGGACACCGTACCGGTGGAGGAGAAACGTGGGTCGAAGTAGAGCATCTTGCCCAGCTCCACCTTGGCGGCGGTAGTGGGATTGTCCTTGGGAACGGGTGGCGTATCCGGCAGTGCTTGCCACTGAAGCGCCATGACGGGAGTGGCGACAAACGCCGCCAGCAATATCAGGTTTCCGAATCTTTTCATCTCTATTACTCCTTCTAAATATAATGTAGTTCAATTCTTGGGGGAATTCATTCCATGGCCATACGGGATTATTTAGACATAGTCTAAATCAAAAGTCAAAGGAAATCGGCGGGACGGCCAATGGCATCGTGCCGAATTCCACGGGCGGCGATAGTCACTTGAGAATCCGTGGTTCCCCTGAGTAGTGGGTAGGCTGTATCCAGAGTGGAAAGATGGCGTCCCCAAGGGGATTCGAACCCCTGTTACCGCCGTGAAAGGGCGGTGTCCTAGGCCTCTAGACGATGGGGACAGAAAGCGGATAGCCAAGGGGCTGGCACCTGGCCAGCCCCGCACAATCTGGTGGAGCTAGGCGGGATCGAACCGCCGACCTCTTGCATGCCATGCAAGCGCTCTCCCAGCTGAGCTATAGCCCCGAGAGAGCGCGCATTTTACGCACCATCTGCAACCAGGTCAAGTTGCAGCCAACGTAACTATTCAGCCCATTCCGCTATGATCATCGACATTAGGCCTTATCTGCTTGCATGAAATCCGGATTCTTTCCCTGAAACAGCAGCGTCAATGCCTGTGAGGCGGACAAGCCGCGCTTGCGACACGTCGACAGCCGACAAAAGCCCCTGGCCCCTTCCATCGAACGGAAGCAACCGGAGATTTTCTGTTGCACCTTGGTCATGCGCAGGTCGTTCTCACCCTGGTTGTTGGTGAAGGGAACATTCTCCACCGTCATGAAGCGCAAGACATCGGACTCGAAGTCGCGTAATCGTTCCAGCAGGTTTCTGGCTCTCGAGCGCTTGAGTCGGCCCGGTTTTCCCTTGCGCTGACTCTCGTCAGGCGGCGGGCATTCGATATTGGCCTTTTCCAGGAGTCGGCGATATCGACGACGCCACCGTTGAGCATCATCCTGTGTGCCAGACAATAGCGGTTCTATGAGCGCAAGAGGACGCGGACCAATGGCATCATTTCCATCCGGGCGGTGGCCCGGAAGCTGGCCAGGGCGAGCTGGATGATGCTCAAGCACCAGGTCCCCTATGACGCCAGGAGGATGTTTCCGGGTTGAGTTGGGGCGGCCGGGTTGAACCAGAATTAGGGGTTGGCACAACCAAAGGTCTGATTGGACATCCCGGCCGGCCATTGTCGTTTACGCTTCGCCCAAGCCGTGAGCTGTATCGGGTCTGGACAGCCTGGGCTGAACCATCGATTCTGTGATGAGACTTCTATTGGACACGGTTTGGCACCGAAGATTGTGGTGGGGTACCGAGGTACCAGGGGCTGGAATGCCGGGACGGGTTCCTGCCTTGATCCAGATGGGTGACTGGTGCGGAGTGTATTTGCCTCCGATGCCAAAGACTATGACATAACGGGTGCGATAGGCGTAACGGCGATGGATGATTTCG
>DRMK01000115.1 GCA_011322575.1 Gammaproteobacteria bacterium | reverse complement strand
AGCCGGTGACGATCACCCGGCCGTTTTCGGCCAGCGCCTCGCCGATGGCCTCCAGGGACTCCTCCACCGCGGCATCGATGAAGCCGCAGGTGTTGACTATCACCAGATCCGCGTCCCGGTAGCTGGAGCCGATCCGGTACCCCTCGGCGCGCAGCCGGGTGATGATGCCCTCCGAGTCCACCAGCGCCTTGGGGCAGCCCAGGCTGACAAAGCCTATGGTGGGGATTTCCGGAGGCGCCGTCGCGCCGGAGTCCATCTCTACCCGGAGTCCTCCAGGAGATACTCGGTGCTGCAGTAGGGGCATACCGCCCGGCCGTCCTGGAATCTCATGAATACCCTGGGATGGGCGATCCAGGCGCCCACCAGCTGGTTGGGACAGGCCAGGGGAAGATCCTTGCGTGATACCTTGAACTGGCGTGGCACCTCGTTACTGTTCTGCCGGGACATCATTCTGCCTCCTGTTGGGTGATGATTCTCTGCAACGCTTCGAGCGCTCCCAGGCTGTCGATGACCTGATCGGCGCGGGTGGCGGACTCCTCTATGGGGTGGCCGGAGCGCACCAGGATGGTCCTCCATACCCCGGCGGCGCGCCCCGCCGCCACGTCCGCCTCCTTGTCGCCGATCATCAGGGAGCGGGACAGATCCAGGTGGTGCCTGCGTGCCGCCTCCAGCAGCATGCCCGGCGCCGGCTTGCGGCAGCCGCACGCCACCCGGTACCCTGCGCGCCCCTCGTCGGGATGGTGGGGACAGTGCAGCACGTCGGTGATGGTTATCCCCTGTTGCGCGAACTCTCCCACCATCCATTCGGTGAGCCGGGTGTACTCCCGTTCAGTATAGTAGCCGCGACCGATTCCGGACTGGTTGGTCACTATGACTATACGGTAGCCGTGCCGCTGGAACATCCGGCAGGCGTCGAACACCCCCTCGATGAACCGGAACTCTTCGATGCGGTGCAGGTACTCCCTCTCCTCGTTGACCACTCCGTCGCGGTCGATGAATACCGCCTTTGCAGCCAAGATGTCACACCAGGGTCAGCCAGTCGGCATTCTGCTTGCGGCGTCCGTGCACCACGTCGAAGTAGATCTCCTGCAGCTGTTCGGTAATGGGGCCGCGCCGGCCATCCCCGATGGAGCGGCCGTCCAGCTCCCGCACCGGGGTCACCTCGGCAGCGGTGCCGGTGAAGAACGCCTCGTCCGCCACATACACCTCGTCCCGGGTGATGCGCTTCTCCCGGATCTCTATCCCCATCTCTGCCGCCAGGGTGCAGATGGTCTCCCGGGTGATCCCCTCCAGGGCCGAGGTGAGCTCGGGGGTGTAGATCACGCCGTCGCGAACGATGAACAGGTTCTCGCCGCTCCCTTCGGCCACATAGCCCTCCGGATCCAGCAGCAGCGCCTCGTCATAGCCGCAGGAGAGCGCCTCCTGCAGCGCCAGGATGGAGTTCATGTAGTTGCCGTTGGCCTTGGCCTTGCACATGGTGATGTTGACGTGGTGCCGGGTAAACGACGAGGTCTTGACCCGGATCCCGCGCTCCATGCTCTCTTCGCCCAGGTATTTGCCCCAGTCCCAGGCGGCCACCATCACATGCACCCGCAGGTTGTCGGCGCGCAGGCCGATCCCCTCGGCGCCATAGAAGCACATGGGACGGATATAGGCGGACTGCAGATGGTTGTCGCGCACCGCCGCGCAGATGGCACCGTTGACGCTCTCCCGGTCGTAGGGGATCTTCATGCCGAGGATATGGGCCGAGCGGAACAGCCGCTCGGTGTGATCCTGCAGGCGAAAGATGGCGGTCCCCTTGTCCCCCCGATAGGCGCGCACCCCCTCGAACACCCCCATGCCGTAGTGCAGGGTGTGGGTCAGCACATGCACCTTGGCCTCGCGCCAGGGGACCATCTCCCCGTCCATCCAGATTACCCCATCGCGATCGGCCATCGACATGCTCGTTACTCCTTACCTTTGGTCGTTCTGTTGATTCTTGCCCGCCCCCAAACAGGATGTTGAGAAGGACCGTCCCGGCCTTTTTCAACGCCAGAGGCCGCCGCGGCTATGGCGCAAGCAGCCTGCGCCACAGCCGGCCCACTCCGTCCCGCAGCTCCCGGAACTGGTCGCAGGGCACGGTTGGCGGCGCCTCCTGCAGCACCAGGCGATGCAGGCGCGCCCGGTAGCTGCGGTAGGCGTCGGCCAGCAGCCCGGCTTCCTCCTGCGTCAGCAGGTGCGCTGCGGCGAGCCGCTCCAGGATACGGACGTTGTCGGTATAGTCGAGCAGCTCCGGGTGCCGGTGCGCCCAGGCAAGCACCGCATATTGCACCATAAATTCTATATCAGTGATACCTCCGGGGTCCTGCTTGAGATGGAACTGCTCCCTTCTGCCGGGCCGGTGGCTGCGCACCATCTTGCTGCGCATCTCCACCACCTCGCGGCGCAGGGTTTCGGGCTGCCGGGGACGGGAGAGCACCTCCCGGCGCAGCTCCTGGAAGCGCCGCCCCAGCGTGCTGCTGCCCCCCACCGGGCGCGCCCGCACCAGGGCCTGGTGCTCCCAGGTCCACGCCTTGTCACGCTGGTATCGGGCGAACGCGGCAAAGCTGCTCACCAGCAGCCCAGAGGCACCGCTGGGGCGCAGCCGGGTGTCCACCTCGTAGAGCATTCCCGCGGCGGTGCGGGTGGTGAGGATGTGGATGATGCGCTGCGCCAGGCGGGCGTAGAACACGGCGTTGTCCACCGGCCGGGGGCCATCGGTGGCGCCGCCCTCGCCGGCGTGGATGAACACCAGATCCAGATCCGAGCCGTAGCTCAGCTCGATGCCTCCCAGCTTGCCGTAGGCGACGATGGCGAATCCCGTCCCGTCACCGCTGTCGGAGGGGGTGCCGTGACGCTCCGCCAGGTGGTTCCAGGCCAGATCCAGCGTCTGCCGCAGGACCACCTCGGCGATGTCGGTCAGGTGGTCGCTGACCACCATGAGGGGAATGGCGTCGGCCACGTCCGCCGCCGCTACCCGCAGCACGTTGCCGTGGCGGAACTGGCGCAGCAGCTCCATCTGGCGCTCCAGATCCTCCTGCGCCACCGGCAGCAGATGCTGGCACAGCTCCGCCTCCAGCTCGGCACGTCCCGGTGGGGCGTACAGGGTGCGCGGGTCCAGCAGCTCGTCCAGCAGCAAGGGATAGCGGGTCAGCTGGTGGGTGATCCAGGGGCTGGCGGCGCACAGCTTCACCAGCTGCGACAGGGCCATGGGATTCTCCACCAGCAGCGCGAGATAGGCGCTGCGCTGCAGGATCTGCTCCAGCAGCCGGAGCACCCGGTCCAGCGCCTCGTCGGGCCGCTCCATCCGTCCGGCCACCCCCAGCAGCAGGGGCAGCAGCCGCTCCAGGAGCCGTTTGCCGTTGTCTCCCAGGAGCTGGTAGCGGCGCCCGCCGCGCAGCCCGTCGAGCTGCCGCAGGACCGTTTCCGGATCCCGGTATCCGGCGCTGCGCAGCGTCTGCAGGGATGGTTCGCGCTCTAGCTCCTGGCGCCACAGGGCGCTCAGCTCCAGCTCGTCGCTTTCGGCGTGGTGGGTCTGGGGGGCGGCGAACACCTGCTCGAAATGCTCCTGAACGTTGCCGCGATGCCGCTCCAGCCGCTCCCTGAACCGCTCCCAGGTGGCGAACCCCATGCCGAGCGCCAGCCGCAGGCGTCCCTCCGCGTCGTCCGGCAGTTTGTGGGTCTGCTGATCGGCATACTCCTGCAGACGGTGCTCGGTGCGGCGCAGGAAGTGGTATGCCTCCACCAGCTGTTGCACCACATACACCGGCAGCAGCCCCTTCTCCCGCAGCAGCTGCAGCACCGTCAGAATGGGTCGCTTCTGCAGGGCCGGCTCCCGGCCGCCGCGGATCAGCTGGAACGCCTGGCCGATGAACTCGATTTCGCGGATGCCGCCGGCGCCCAGCTTTATGTTGTTCTCCATCCCCTTGCGGCGCACTTCGCTCTCGATCAGGCGCTTCATGCCGCGCAGGGATGCGAACGCCCCGTAGTCCAGATAGCGGCGGTACACGAAGGGGCGCAGCAGCCTCATGAGGCGCTCCCCCGCCCGCGCATCGCCGGCCACCACCCGGGCCTTGATCATGGCGTAGCGCTCCCACTCCCGGCCGTGGTTCTGGTAGTAGTTCTCCAGTTCGTCGAAGCTGGCCACCAGCGGGCTGCTGTCGCCGAACGGGCGCAGGCGCATGTCCACGCGGAACACGAACCCCTCCGCGGTGGGTTCGTTCAGCACCCGGATCAGCGCCTGGCCGAGACGGGTGAAGTAGCGCTCGTTGCTGGTGGACCGCCCCGCGCCCCTGGTCTCCCCCTTCTCCGGGTAGGCGAAGATGAGGTCGATATCGGACGAGAAGTTGAGCTCCCCGGCCCCCAGCTTGCCCATCCCCAGCACCACCAGGGACTGGGGCTCACCGGCGGCGCTGTGCGGAGTGCCCAGTTCGGCGTTCAACCAGCTCTGCAGCAGCTCCAGGCTCGCGGCGATGCAGGCGTCGGCCAGGCGCGAGAGCTCCGCCGTGGTCTCCGCCAGCTCCGCCCATCCGGCCAGATCGCGCCAGGCGATGCGCACCATCTCGCGCTGCCGGAAGCGCCGCAGCCGGGACATCAGGGCGGACTCGTCGGCCACCCCGGCCAGAGCGCGCTGCAGGCGCTCGGTATGGCCCCCGGGAGGGTACGGATGATGCAGATCCCCGCTGCGATCCAGATCGACAAGCATCCGCGGATCACGGATGCAGCTGCGCGCCACGAACTGGCTGCAGAACCAGACCAGCGGTAGCGTTCCGAGCAGCTGGTCCGACAGGGGGAGAGCTTCTGAATCGCCCAGCGCCTCCCGGTAGCTGTTCCAGTGCTCCAGCGCCACCGCCCGGGCCTCGGCAGGAAGCTGCTCCATGGCCTGGTCGATGGCGCTCATCCCGACCTCACTGGATGGTGCCGAGGAATCCGGTGGTGCGGGAGATCTCCGCTGCTATCAGCACCAGAGCGGAGTAAAGGCCCACATTGCGGGCAAAGCTCTCCGCCAGGGCGCCCTTGAGCCTGGCCCGCAGCTCCTGGCGGGCGGAGTCGCGTTCTGCCGTGGGCAGCTCCTCTACCTGTTGTTCCATTTCGCGCTTGATGCGCAGCAGATCTACCGCCTGTGTGGCGCACACCACCAGCAGGGTGAGACCGATCCCTTTCGCCGTGAAGGTGAAGAAGGCGGGCCCGAGCAGACCGATCAGGGCGTGCATGAATATATTCCAGAACATTTGGGCTAGCCGGTGCGGCTCCACAGGCCGATGCCGGTGAAGGCGAAACCGGCGGCAAACAGGGCACAAATGGCCGTCACCAGGGCGGGGAGCGGCCGGAACCCCTGCTGCAACAGCGCCGAACCGCCCAGCAGCGCGCCGATGGCGGTCACCACGAAACCGAACTCCGCCACGAACAGCAGAGTGAGCAGCGGCAGGGAGAGGACGCCTTCCGCATCGGCCGCGCCCGTGCGCGCCAGCAGCAGGTGCAGCAGGAATCCCAGCAGGGCGGCCAGCGCCGGGAAGCGAGAGGGGTTCATTGCCCTGCCAGCCGTTTCCGGGCGCGGGCCACCGCCGCGCGCACCTGTTCCGGTGCGGTCCCGCCGATGTGATTGCGGGCGTTCACAGAGCCCTCCAGGGTCAGCACCTCGAACACATCCTCGTCGATGGCGCCGGAGAAGCGGCGCAGCTCGGCCAGTTCCATCTCCGAGAGATCCCGGCCGCTCTCCAGCCCGGCGCGCACCGCCCGGCCCACCACCTCGTGGGCGTCGCGGAAGGGTACCCCCTTGCGCACCAGATAGTCCGCCAGGTCGGTGGCGGTGGAGAATCCCCGGCGCGCCGCCTGGT
>DRMK01000114.1 GCA_011322575.1 Gammaproteobacteria bacterium | reverse complement strand
TTCCATAATTCTACAAAGGTTGCAATCCCGCCAGAGAGACCATCAGCCACCTGGCGCCGCCACTCTCGAAATTCACCTGCACCCGCGCTTGCGGACCTTCCCCCTCCAGCTTGAGCACCACCCCTGGCCCGAATACCGCGTGCCGCACAGGCTGACCAAGGCGCAATCCCTCCTCGGCCGGTGGCGGGGAGTCGGATAGGGAGATGGGCGGTGTCACCGTTCCGGCCATGCGCACCTCGTGCACCAGCTCCTGGGGGATCTCTCCTATGAAGCGTGACACCCGCGGATAGGTGTCCCTGCCATGCAGCCGGCGCCTTTCGGTGAAAGTCATGTAGAGCACCCGCATGGCCCGGGTCATCCCCACGTAGCAGAGGCGCCGCTCCTCCTCCAGGCGCACCGGATCCTCCGCCGACATGCGGTGCGGGAACAGCCCCTCCTCCACCCCCACCAGGAACACCAGCGGAAACTCCAGCCCCTTGGCGGAGTGCAGGGTCATCAACTGCACGCAGTCCTCCCAGGCGTCTCCTTGGGCCTCCCCGGCCTCCAGCGCCGCATGGGAGAGAAAATCGGCCAGCGGCTCCAGGCCGTTTTCCGGATCCGGCTCGTAGCCGCGCGCGGCATTGACCAGCTCTTCCAGATTGTCCAGCCGCGCCTGGGCCTTCTCTCCGCGCTCCTTGCCGAAGTGCTCCACCAGCCCGCTGTGCAGCCGGATGTGGTCCACCTGCCGCGCCAGGGAGAGGTGTCGGGTCTCCTCGTCCAGCCTCTCGATGAGCTGCAGAAAACCATCCAGGGCGTTGGCGGCGCGCGGGGTCAACCGCCGCTGCTCCAGCAGCTCCCGGGAGGCCTGCCAGAGCGTCACGCCGCCGGCGCGCGCCTGCTCGCGGATCCGCTCCACGGTGCGCGCACCTATTCCCCGCGGCGGAACATTAACCACCCGCTCGAACGCCGCGTCGTCTCCGCGATGGGCAACCAGACGCAGATAGGCCAGCGCGTCCCGGATCTCGGCCCGCTCGAAGAAACGCAGTCCCCCATACACCCTGTAGGGCACTCCGTGGCGCAGCAGGGCGTCCTCCAGCACCCGGGACTGGGCGTTGGAGCGGTACAGAATGGCGCACTCGCTGCGCAGCCCCCCCTCCTCCACCCATCTGGCGATACGCTCCACCACGAAGCTGGCTTCGTCCAGATCGTTGAACGCCCGGTAGAGGTAGATGGGCTCCCCCTCCCCGTGGCTGGTCCACAGCTCCTTGCCCAGCCGCGTGCCGTTGCAGGCGATAACGGCGTTGGCGGCAGCCAGGATGGTGCCGGTGGAGCGATAGTTCTGCTCCAGGCGGACGCACTTTACATCGGGCAATTGGCGCTGGAACTGCTGGATGTTCTCGATACGCGCCCCGCGCCATCCGTAGATGGACTGATCGTCGTCACCCACCACGAACAGCCAGCTGCGGGAGGGGGAGCCGCTGCCCACCAGTAAGCGCAGCCAGGCGTACTGGATGGCATTGGTATCCTGGAACTCATCCACCAGGATGTGCCGGAAGCGCTGCCGGTAGTGCTCCAGCAGCTCCTCGTCGCCGCGCAACAGCTCCAGGACCCGCAACAGCAGCTCGGCAAAATCCACCAGCCCGCCCCGGGCGCAGGCCTCTTCATAGGCGCGGTAGATCTCCAGCAGCGTGATGGTGCTGCGGTCGCCCCGGTCATCCACCTGCCCGGGGCGCAGTCCATCATCCTTGCAGCTGTTGATAAACCACTGCGCCTGGCGCGCCGGCCACTTCTCCTCGTCCAGCCCCAGCTCCCGGATCACCCGCTTGACCAGGCGCTGCTGATCCTCGCTGTCCAGAATCTGGAAGTTCTGCTCCAGTCCCGCCTCCCGCCAGTGGCTGCGCAGCAGCCGGTGCGCTATGCTGTGGAAGGTTCCGATCCACATTCCCTGGGCCGTTCCTTCAAGCAGGTTTTCGATACGGCCGCGCATCTCGGAGGCGGACTTGTTGGTGAAGGTGACGGCAAGAATGGCGAACGGAGAGATCCGCTCCACCTGCAACAGCCAGGCGATCCGGTGCGCCAGCACCCGTGTCTTGCCGCTTCCGGCACCGGCGATCACCAATA
>DRMK01000113.1 GCA_011322575.1 Gammaproteobacteria bacterium | reverse complement strand
CTTCTGGGTCTTGGGCTTGCTCTTCTTCTTGTCTCTCTTCACCGCCTTGACATCGATGAACATGCGCTTACCCACCTGAAAACTCTTGTACTCATACGGTCCAGCGCTGGTGATTACCAGTTCGGCTCCTGCCCCTCTGCGGAAGGCATCGATAGCCACCACCGGAGTGCCAAAGTCGGTCACGTCGAAACGCCGCTCCAGCTCCTCGGGCAGAACGACGCCGCTGAATCTGGCCACAATTTGCTCTCCGCTCTTGCGCACGTCAGCCGCCACCCGGTCATCGGAGAAGGTGATCTCTATCCGCCCTTCACTCTCCTTGCCGCGCCGAAAATCTATATTGGTAATACCGCTCTCGGTCGTGGCGGTTTTCACCAGCTGTGGCTGCGCCGGATCCTCGACCGGCAAGGCGAGCTCTGCCTGGCCACCCAGCACCACACGGATGCGGTTGCCCTCGACGCCCACGTCATGGGGTACCGTCCGGGTAAGATCGAATATCAGGCGGGTGCGCCCCTGCGCTTCTACCACCTGCATGTTTTTCACCACCCCGGCAGAGATGAACTGGCCGTGCCTTTTCAGGCCGCTCGAGGCCCCCGCCAGATCCATGATGATTCTGGGTGGGGTGGTGGTGGAGAAAGTGCGCGGCGTGGCGGCTGGATCAGACATCTCCAGTACCAGACTGGTCGCTCCGTCAGACTCCTCGATCGCCTGGACACTCTTCAGCACATTGGCAAAAGCACTGGCACCGCTGCCCAGCATTGTGCTCAGCAACACCACTCCCAGAACCCTGCGCAGTGCAAGCGACAAGTGTCTGCCGTTTCCGCAAGATGTCCTGGCCCGCTCTGTTACGATTACTCGTTTCATAGTTTTCCCCACCCTTGATCCCTAATCTTTCAGACTCAACTGGGCAGGGCGCTCCATCCACCCCCCCATGCCGTCAGGAATGGTCTCGACCAGCTCGATACCATCGCGTGACAGCGCCTTTACCCGGCCGTGGTTACGACCCAGGTAGTTGTTCTCTCTGACCTGATGAATCACTCCATCCGGCGCCTGGATGAGCGCCAGAAGGGTATTGCCTTTCTGGATGCTGCCCACCATGCGGAGCGTGTCCAGCTGATATGCCTCCAGGGGCTCACGCTCACGGTTCATATCGGGGTGGATGGAGCTGTTCTTGCGCTTGTCGGCCATCGCCTGCAGGCCATTTGGTGTCATGAATGGATCGCGCAGGCGGGAAGCCTGGTAGCGAAACCCCTCCTCCCTGACCTGGGGAGGCAGAGGCTTTACCACTCCTTTCCTGGTCTCCCGAATCTCGGCCACATAACTGACCAAATCATCCACATTGTCGTTCGCGCACCCGGTAAGCCCAGCTGCCGCCAGCAGCAACAGGGGCAGGCTCGCCAGCTTCCGTCGGGAAACACACTGCTTGATCATTTTTTCCCCTCCTTCTGCTTCTGCGCTTTCTGATACTCCGCCTGCTCCTTTTCGCTCAGGTAGCGATAGGTCCGGGCGGTAAGCTCCATAACCAGCGGTGACGTGTCCGACCTCTCTGCCTTGCGCACCGAGATATTTTCCAGGGTTACGATGCGGGACAACGCCGCCACATCACTGATGAAGTTGCCGAACTGGTGATAACTGCCCACCACGCGGATTTGAATGGGCAGTTCGGCATAGAACTCCTTTATCTGCTCATGTTGCGGCTTGAAAAGCTGGAACTCCAGCCCGTTGCCGATCCCGGCCTGGGAGATATCCACCAAAAGCTTGGCTATCTCTGCCTTGCCAGGCAGCTGCTGCAACATCCCGTTGAGCATGTCGCGCAGCACCTTGTTCTGCTCCTGATAGGCATCGAAATTGGAAGCCAGCATCTGCTTCTGTTCCAACTCCTCCTTGAGACCGGTCTCGTGCGCCCGGCTCTCGTTAAGCCGCTCGAACTGGCCACTAATTACCAGAAAATAACCCGCCACCAGCACCACCACTGCCAGCAGAGAGCTCACCGCCAGCTGCAAGTGACGGGGCCACTCATAGATGTTGTTTACACTCAGCTCCGCGTTTGCCAGACTCGAGATATTCATCAGCCCGCCTCTACCCTGTTTTCATGCCGTGCAATTATGTGCTTCACCCGCAGTACGAAACGGCTGTTTCGGTTACTGGAGCGCTTGTCCTTGCTCTCGATGATGTCCAGGCGTGGATCACCCAGCCAGTGCGCACTGTCCAGCTGCCGCATCATGTCCGATACGCTGGCATTGGACTGGGCTACCCCTTCGATCTCCAGCGTCGAACCACGCTGTTTCAAAGCGGTTAGGTAGACCCCGCCAGGAACCACCCGCACCAGTTCATCCAGCATATGAACCACCGCGACGCGATCGCTTTGCAGCTTGGAGATGATCTCCATACGATCGGTGAGCAACTGCTT
>DRMK01000112.1 GCA_011322575.1 Gammaproteobacteria bacterium | reverse complement strand
GGTGATCCGCGCATGAGCGCCCATTCCTTTTGTCTTGGCAAGCCGTGTAAAGCGGGTTAGCATTCCCCCATGCACAAGTTATTGCCATTGCTGTGCCTCCTGTTCTCTCTTCCGCTTTCCGCCGAGATCTACAAGTGGGTGGACGAGCAGGGGAACGTCCATTACGGTGACAATCCGGCTGGAGCGGGCGCCAAGCCCATGGGCAAGCTGCCAGGGCTCTCCACCTATGCGCCCCCCCGGCTGCCCGAGCTGGACGGGACAAAGGATGACGCCAACGCCGCGCAGTCCACGGGAGATGCCCACCCGGGTTACAAGGTGCTCAAGATCGTGAGCCCCGAACCTGAAGCCACGGTACGAAGCGCCCCGGGGGAGGTCTCCGTCTTCGTGGCGCTGGATCCCCTGCTGCAGGAGGGGGACTATCTGCAGGTGATCCTGGATGGCAAGCCGCTTCCGGGAAAACATACCAGCACCGTGATCCAGTTGAGCAACGTGGACCGCGGTGAACACAGGATCGCCGTTGCCGTCCACGATGCGGGCGGGAAGCGGCTGAAGCAATCGGAGAGCCACGTCTTCTACCTCCACCGTCCGATTGCCAAGCCGAAGAAGACGCCGAAATAGGGCCTCGGGAATCCCCTGAGTGCACCCGTTCCAGAGCGCGACCCTGCCGGTCCAGAAATGCCTGCTCCTCTTCTCCCTCCCGATCTCGCCAATCGTATCCTGGCCAACCAGGTGACGGCGATCCTGCTGCTCGACGAGGCGCTCAACATCCGGTTCTTCAACACGGCCGCCGAGATGCTCTTCTCGGTGAGTGCGCGTAGTGTCATCGGTCAGCCGATCGCCCAGCTGCTGCGTTGCGTGGCGGGTTCTCTGGAGGAGCACATGCGGGTGATCCTGGAGCACCACCAGCCGGTTACGGAACGGGAGGTGCCGGTGGAGCTGATGGACGGGCACGCCATCACCGTGGACTGCACCCTGGTGCCCATGGTGGAGGAGGACCAGCCGGTGATGGTGCTCATGGAACTGCGCCAGGTGGACCGTCAGCTTCGCCTGAGCCGCGAGGAGCAGCTGATCCGCCAGAACTCGGCCACCCGCACGCTGCTGCGCGGCCTTGCCCACGAGATCAAGAACCCGCTGGGCGGCCTGCGGGGTGCCGCCCAGCTGCTGGAGATGGAGGTCGACGACCAGGAGCTGAAGGAGTACACCGGCATCATCCTCAAGGAGGTGGATCGCCTGGGCGCACTGGTGGACAACATGCTCGGTTCCCGCAAGCTGCCGGTGAAACAGCCGGTGAACATCCACCACGTGCTGGAGCGGGTGGCCTCGGTGGTGGAGTCCGACCCGGAGAACCGGGTCGCCCTGGTGCGGGACTACGACCCCAGCATCCCCGACCTGCGGGGCGATCCCGACCAGCTCATCCAGGCGCTCATGAACATCGTCAGGAACGCCGTGCAGGCGAGCGGCAGCGGGGGGCGGGTGCTGTTGCAGACCCGGGTGCTGCGCCAGTTCACCCTGGCCAGCCGGCGCCACCGGCTGGTGGTGCAGGTAAACGTGGAGGATAACGGTCCCGGCATCCCCGCAGAGCTGCAGCACACTGTCTTCTTTCCCATGGTCACGGGCAAGGCTGAGGGCACCGGCCTGGGACTCTCCATCGCCCAGTCCCTGATCAACCGGCACGGGGGGCTCATCGAGTTCGAGAGTCGGCCGGGGCGTACCGTGTTTACCGTCTATCTTCCGCTGGAGAACGAATCGTGAATGCCGACGCCAATGTCTGGGTGGTGGACGACGACCCGTCCATGCGCTGGGTGCTGGAGAAGGCCCTGGAAAAGGCCGGTTTTCACGTCCAGGGCTTCGCCGATCCCGAAGAGCTGCTCAATGCCCTGGAGCGATTCCGGCCCGATGTCGTCATCTCCGACATCCGCATGCCCGGCATGGACGGCATCGAACTGCTCGGCCGGGTGCACGGCGTGGATCCGGAGCTGCCGGTCATCATCATCACCGCCCATTCCGACCTGGACAGCGCAGTGAAGGCCTACAACGTGGGTGCCTTCGAGTACCTGCCCAAGCCCTTCGACGTGCACGAGGCGGTGGAGTTGGTGAACCGGGCCCTGGCCAGCCGTACCGCCCCCTCCGAGGAAGCGCCGGCGGTGGAGCCCTCGCGCGTGGGGATCATCGGGCAGGCGCCCGCCATGCAGGAGGTGTTCCGCGCCATCGGCCGGCTCTCCCGCTCGAACATCTCGGTGCTGATCACCGGCGAGTCCGGCACCGGCAAGGAGCTGGTGGCGCGGGCCCTGCACCAGCACAGCCCGCGCGCCGACAAGCCCTTCATCGCACTCAACATGGCGGCGATTCCCCGTGAGCTGATGGAGGCGGAGCTGTTCGGCCACGAGAAGGGGGCCTTCACCGGCGCCCAGGCGCGCCGGGTGGGGCGTTTCGAACAGGCTGAGGGGGGTACTCTCTTCCTCGACGAGATCGGCGACATGCCGGCCGAGGCCCAGACCCGGCTGCTGCGCGTGCTGGCCGACGGCCGGTTCTACCGCGTGGGCGGAGTGAGCACCATCCGCGCCGACGTGCGCATCATCGCCGCCACCCACCAGGACCTGGAGCGGCTGGTGGAGGAGGGGCGTTTCCGCGAGGATCTCTTCCACCGGCTCAACGTCATCCGTATCAACATCCCGCCGCTGCGGGAACGGCGCGAGGACATTCCCCTGCTTATGGAGTACTACCTGCACCAGGTGGCCCGGGAGCTGGAGACCGAACCGAAGGAGGTGCAGGCCGACGCCATGGAGCGGCTGCAGCAGTTCGCCTGGCCGGGCAACGTGCGCCAGCTCGAGAACCTGGCGCGCTGGCTGACGGTGATGGCCTCGGGAAGGGAGATCCACGCCCGGGACCTGCCCCCGGAGTTTCTCGGCGTCGGTGAGTCGCCGGCGGAGAAGCCCGCGGCAGACTGGCGCTCGTTGCTGGAGCACTGGGTGCGGGAGCGCTACCTGGAGGGGGCGGAGGACCTCCAGCGCGAGGTGGAGCAGGCGCTGATCCGGGCGGCGCTTGCCGCCACCGGCGGGCGCAAGCAGGAGGCGGCCAAGCTGCTGGGATGGGGCCGCAACACCCTGACCCGCAAGCTCAAGGAGTTGGAACCGTGAGGTGTGCGGCTACCATTTCCACGGCTTGAGCAAGGCGATGACCAGGCCCAGCACGGCTACAATAAGAAAAAGTTCGATCAGCATCTTCGTGGAGCGACCATGGATCTCACCAGTATTGAATTGCCCGGTTCCGTCATCCGCGCCGTGAAGGCTTCGGGTGACGAGGTGCGAATCCGG
>DRMK01000111.1 GCA_011322575.1 Gammaproteobacteria bacterium | reverse complement strand
CTCCCCCCGCCACTGCTCCGGCAATGGCATCCACGAAGGGGCCAAGCACCAGCAGGGGCCCGACTCCGGGAACCAGGAACAACCCCATGGCCCCGGCCAGCAGTCCTCCCAGCGCTCCCCAGACGGCGCCCTGTTCGCCCCAGAACCTGAGGCGCTCGCGCTCGCTCTCGTAGGATACGCCGAGGAAATCATCCCCCACTCCCCCCGCATGGCGCAGAATGGAGATCCTGTCCATGGGGAAGTCATGCTCAATCAGCTGCTCGGCCACCCGCGTGGCGCGCTGGGGGTCGTCAAAGATCGCGGCGAGTATGATGCTCATCCTTTCCTGCCGTTGGCGTCTCCACATTTACATGGATCCGGCGGGCCTTCATTTCAAGTACCAAATAAAAGTTCCGAATACCAGATCGGTTAAGGGGCTTCGGTACCAAATCCCGATCAGAGTTTCCCGGGAGCAACGCGCATAAGGTGGAGTGGTATTAGGAACACGTAGTTGGAATCCAGAGTCACTCCCGTTTGCCGCGCCAGATCGAGAACCACAGCCAGATGCAGCCAGTGACCGCTGCGCCAAACCCCAGCAGCACAAACAGGGAGTACCCCATCACCGAGGGGCCGCTATCAGGCGCGGTCATGACGATGGAGGTGCCGATGATGAGGGCGGCCGTCACCATCCCCACCGACAGGCGGCTGGCTGCACGATCCAGCTGGTGACCAAAGTGGTCCAGGCGGGTAACGTCCACATGGACCTGCAGCGCCCCGCGCCGCGCCATGCGCAGCAGCCGTCGGACATCCCTTGGCAGGCCGGTCAGCATGTCGAAACCGCTGGAGAGATTGCTCCAGCCCTGCTTCACCAGGCTGGAGGGCAGGTAGCGCTTTAGTATCAGGCGCTGTAGAAACGGTGTTATCTCCGCGACGATGTTAAACCCCGGATCAAGCTTGCGCCCCAGGCCGTCCAGGGAGATAAACGCCTTCAGCAGCATGGAGAGATCGGGTGGCAGAGTGAGCTGGTGGTCGCGGAACAGCGCCATCAGATCACCCAGCATGGCGCCGAAGTCCAGCTGCTCCAGGGAGAGCCCGTGGTAGGAGTCGAGAAACGCCTCCAGCTCGTCACCGAGACGATCGGTGTCGATGGTGTTGGCTGCTCCGGCCCACTCCTGCAGCACATCGATGACCTGCTCGGTCTCCCGCATCATGAGGCCGTAGAGCAGGTCCGCCACCTGCTGGCGCCGGATCCGGGAGAGAGTTCCGGTCATGCCGAAATCGATCAGGGCGATCCGGTTGTCCGGCAAGTAGAACAGGTTCCCCTGGTGGGGATCGGCATGGAAGAAACCATCCACCAGCGTCATCTGCAGCATGGCCTTGACACCGCGCCGGGCCAGCAGGGAACGATCCAGCCCGGCCGCCTCGACGGCCTCCAGGTTCCGTGCCGGTATGCCCTCTATGTACTGCTGCACGTTGAGCCGCTTGCCGCTCCACTGCCAATAGATGCGCGGAATGACGATCCATTCCTGTCGAGAGAGATTGGCGGCCACCCGCTCCGCCGCCCGCGACTCGTTCTCCAGATCCAGTTCCCGGCGCAGCGAGCGGCTGAACCGGCGCACCATCTGCACCGGATGGTAGCGCCGCAGTTCGGGAGCCTCCGCCTCCGCAATCTCGGCAAAGCGGGCCAGCAGGCGCAGATCCGCCTCCACCACCTTCTCTATCCCCGGCCGGCGAATCTTGAGCACCACCAGGCTGCCATCGGCAAGCTGCGCGCGATGCACTTGGGCGATGGAGGCGGCGGCCAGCGCTTCCTCCTCCAGGTGAGCGAATATCTCCTCCGGCGGCGCTCCCAGATCCTCCACCAGTTGCGCCCGGATCTTTTCATAAGGGACCGGCGGAACCTCGTCCTGCAGCTTCTCGAACTCCTCGATCCACTCCGGGGGGAACAGATCCACCCGCGTCGCCATCACCTGCCCCAGCTTGACAAAGGTGGGTCCGAGCTCCTGCAGCATGTTGCGCACGCGCTGGGGGGTGGTGATCCGGTCGGAATCCCGCTCCTCCTTCCAGTGAAGGATTCTTCCCGCCTGCTCCAGAAACCGCCCGATGCCGAGACGGCGCACCAACTCCCCCATGCCGTGCCGGATGAGTATCGAGGCGATATCGTGCAGGCGGCCCAGATCCCGGGCCGCACCCAGCGTCTCCCGGAACATCAGGAGCGGCCGTCCCGCTGCCGCCGGTCCCCCTCCGCGATGTGGAGCAGGGTTCCAGCCACGCCGGCCAGGATGCCCCGCGCAACCTGCCCGATACGGTTGGCCGCCTCCTCCCCCGCCCCCGCGGTCTCCGTGCCCAGCTCCCGCATGCGGTTGTGCAGCTGCTCCATGTTGCGGGCCACATGCTGCCCCACGCTGGTACCACTGTTGCGGGCGTGGGAGGCCATCTCCCCCATTATGGTCCTGACCATCTCTCCACCGCCCTTGGCGGCGCGCTGCAGGGCCTCCAGGAAAACAGCCTCCAGGTTGTCCAGATCGTCCAGCGAGCGTTTCAGATCGCCGGTGCTGAACTCGTTCACCCGGCCCGCCGCCTCCTCGATCGCCAACCGGAGGGCGTCCGCCGCCTTTATCAGCGCCTCCTCCAGACCGGCGGCCGCCTCGCCGAGCCCCCTCTTCAGCTGCTCGCTCTCCCTCTCCAGCGCCTCTCCGGCTCCCTGCATCACCGCCTCGGCCACTGCCCGGATGCGGTTCCTGTCTAGCTCCCTCTCTCCCAGCGCCTTCAGGGTTATCTCCCGTACCTCTGCCTGAATATCCCGTTTCTCCTCCACGCTCCTGCGTACCGTGTCACGCAGTTCGTCGAGGCCGTTCTCTCTGTTTTCCACCATGGTATTGAACCTCCTGTTGCCGCGAATCTACCTGTAACTGTAGCACCCCATTCCCCACTCAGCGGCGAAGAAAGCGGTAGGTCGCCATCTTCATCGCATCGTTGAACAGGAACCAGGCCAGGGCGTAGCCCCACATCCAGGCGGCATACTCCCAGCCTACGGGGGTGATGAGAAAACCATATACCGCGATCAGTGTGCCCAGGATCTCGGTACCGAAGGTGGCGAAGAACAGCAGGGGCGCGGGAAAGGGGCGCTGCCAGAACCAGCCATCCACGCGGGTGATGTAGAGGGTGCTGTGTCCGGCGATGATCAGCTTCAGGAACAGGAGGCTCTGAATCATCTCCTCCGCGAAACCCGCCCTGCGCAGCAGGTAAAACAGCAAAAAGGAGGAGACCACCCCGCTGATCCCCAGCACGGTGGCCACCGTCAGCAACTCCGGCATCTTCCAGCGCACCGGCCGCTTGTCCACCTTGGTGCGGTCGTAGGCGATGGCCAGGATGGGGATGTCGTTGAGCAGCGCCAGCAGGATGATCATGAGGGCGGTAAGGGGATAGAAATCGAACACCACGATGCTCAACGCCATGAACAGGATGATGCGGATGGTCTCCGCGATGCGGAAGATGGCGTAGCTCTTCATCCGCTCGAAGGTGATCCGGGCCTGCTTGAGCGCCTCGTTGATCACATCCAGGCCGGGGGCGGTGAGGATGATGTCCCCCGCGGCCCGTGCCGCGTCGGTGGCGTTGGCGACCGCAATACCGCAGTCGGCCTTGCGCAGCGCCGGGGCATCGTTCACGCCGTCACCGGTCATCGCCACGATGTGGCCACCTTTCTGCAGGGTATCGACGATGCGGTATTTGTCTTCCGGCACCACCTCTGCGAAGATGTCTACCTCCTCGATCATCTCGATGATGGCCGACTCGTGGGTGTGGAGAAACTCGCGCTCCAGCAGGCTGGTGTCGAACATCTCTCCCACCGTATCCAGCACCTGGCTGGCGAAGCGCCGCGCCTCCTTGCGGGACACTTCCGGCTTGAGCCGCAGATAGATGGCGCCGGCCAGTGCTTCGGTAAGGCGCAGCAGCTCGCTGCCGGCGCTGCCGGACAGCTGACTGGAGTTCATGGTGCGCTGCTTCAGCCCGAGCAGCCGGCCGATCTCCCTGGCGATGGCGCTGTTGTCGCCGGTCACCATCTTCACCACCACTCCGTTGCCGCGCATCTCCGCTATCACCTGGGCGGAATCGGGGCGCGGCGGATCGTAAAGCGGGATCAGCCCCACCAGCTCCAGCGGCCTGCCATCCTCCTGCCGCCCCACCGCAAGGGTGCGGTACCCCTTGGAGGCCAGCAGGTCCACCATCTGGTTTACGCTCTGCGCCTCGCGCTCCGGCAGCTCCGCCATCTCGAGCAGCACCTGGGCCGCCCCCTTTACCGCAACGAAGCGCCGCCCCTCTTTCTCCACCACCGCCTCGGTACGCTTGCGCACCGGATCGAAGGGGGCGAACTCCAGCTGGCGCCAGGCGCGCCACTCCAGATCCGGAAAGTGTTCGTCTATGTAGTGGAAAACGGGCAGCTCGATGGGGTCGCGGTTCTCCAGCCGCGAGGCCAGCGCGGCGACCAGAAACAGCTCCCGCTCCTTGTGATCGCCCAGCGTGAGCGGAGCCGCCACGCGCATCTCGTTTCTGGTCAGGGTACCGGTCTTGTCGGAGCAGAACACATCCACCCCCGCCAGCTCCTCGATGGCGGTCAGGCGGCTGACGATGGCCTTGCGCCGCGCCAGGTTGACCGCCCCCACCGCCATGGTCACCGACAGCACCGCCGGCAGGGCTACCGGTATAGCGGCCACCGCAAGCACCATGGCGAAACGGGCAATCTCGATGAAGGGCTCATTGCGGAACAGCGCCACCATGACGATCAGCACCACCAGCACGAGGGTGATGATGATGAGGTAGTTGCCGATCTGAATCACCATCTTCTGGAAGTGGCTGCGCTCCTCCAGACCTGCCCTGGCCACCAGCGCCACCACCGAATGGAAGTTGGTGCTGGGGCCGGTATTGACCACCACCGCCAGCATTTCGCCCTGCTTGGCTATGGTGTTGGCGTAGGCCACCTCCCCGCGCTTCTTGCTCACCGGCAGTGACTCGCCGGTAAGCGCGGCCTGATCCACCAGCAGATAGTCCCCCTGCACCAGCTGCACGTCCGCCGGCACGATGTCACCTATCTTGATCTTGACGATGTCGCCCGGAACCAGCTCGCGGGCGGGAATGGTGCGGAAGCCGCCATTGCGCAGTACGATCACCTCCGTAGCCAGACGCTGCTTGAGCGCCTTCAGGGCATTGAGCGCGCGATGCTCCTGGAAGAAATCCAGCGCCGCATTCACCAGCAGCATGATGGTGATGATGACGAGATCTTCCCACTTGCGAACCATGGCGGAGAGGATGGCCGCAATCTCGATCATCCAGGGAATGGGGCCCCAGAAACGCCGCAGCAACCTGTGCCAGAGCGGCTCCTCCCTCTCCGCGATCTCGTTGTATCCATAGCGGACGAGGCGGCGCTGCGCCTCCTCTTCACTCAGCCCCTCTTCGATGCCGGTGCGCAGATCCCGCAGGGTCCTCTCCACCTCCTGCCGTCCAAAGTCATCGGTCGCCTTCCGGCTGCGCTTTTCTCTGGTCATAATCCATCACCTTGACGGGCCGTGAACTCCCTCTACAGTTACTATTGGGATCGCCAGCAGCCGTTGCAACCTCTGCAGGGAGAGCCATGAATACGTTGAAACTGCGCCGGGTGGCCATCGACACCCACAAGGAAAACGTAGCCTATCTGCACCGGGACTGCACCGTATACCGCACCGAGGGGTTCCAGGCGCTGAGCAAGATCGAGATCCACAGGGCGGAGAATCACGCACCGGTAATCGCGGTGCTCAACGTGGTGGATGACGACTCCATCACCGCCCCGGGACAACTGGGGCTGTGCGAGCAGGCTTTCGCGCAGCTGGGACTGGAGGAAGGCGCGGCCGTTACCGCCGCCCACGCCAAACCACCCCTCTCCCTCGCGGCGGTGCACCGCAAAATCGCCGGAGAACGCCTTGCCTTCGACGACTATCTGGCCATCTCGAAAGACATAGTCGCCAACCGCTATTCGCGCATCGAGATGGCCGCTTTTCTGGTGGCCTGTGCCGAAACCGGCATGGAGCGCGAGGAGGTGCTGTATCTAACCCGCTCCATGATCGAGACCGGCGAGCGGCTGGAGTGGGGAGAGCCGCTGGTGGCGGACAAGCATTGCGTGGGCGGGATCCCCGGCAACCGCACCAGCATGCTGGTGGTACCAATCGTTGCCGCCCACGGGATGCTGATCCCCAAGACATCCAGTCGCGCCATAACCTCGCCCGCGGGCACCGCGGACACCATGGAGGTACTGGCGCGGGTAAACCTGGAGATGGAGCGTCTGCACCGGATAGTGCGCAAGCACAGGGCCTGCCTGGTATGGGGCGGAACCGCCCGGCTGGCCCCGTTGGACGACATACTGATCGCCGTGGAGCGCCCTCTGTCGCTGGACTCGGCCGGACAGATGACCGCCTCCATTCTATCCAAGAAGATCGCCGCTGGTTCCACCCATCTGCTGATCGACATCCCGGTAGGCCCCTCCGCCAAGGGGCGCAGCAGCCTGACCGCCATGCGGCTGCGCAAGCTGTTCGAGTATGTGGGCGACCGGCTCGGCCTGCACCTGGAGGTGGTGCTCACCGACGGACGCCAGCCCATCGGCCGCGGGATCGGGCCGGTGCTGGAGAGCCGCGACGTGATGCAGGTGCTGAACAATCACCCCGATGCCCCTTCCGACTTGCGGGAAAAATCCCTGCGGCTGGCCGGCAGGATACTGGAGTTTGATCCCGATGTCCGCGGCGGGCAGGGTTACGCCATCGCGCGGGACATTCTCGACTCCGGCCGCGCCCTGGAGAAGATGCAGGCGATCATCGAGGCCCAGGGCAGAAACGACTCGACACCGCAGCCGGGACATCTGCAGCACCGCGTGCTGGCCGCGCGCGGTGGCCTGGTTCGTTCCATAGACAACCTGCAGATGGCCCGTATCGCCCGCCTGGCCGGCGCGCCGCTGGACAAGGGCGCGGGCGTCGACCTGCACAAAAAGCTGGGCGACGCGGTGGAGGCAGGGGAGCCACTCTACACCATCCACGCCGAATTCCCGGCCGACTTCCAGTTTGCCCGGGAGGCGGCCAGCCAGGAGAGCGGTTACCGGATTGGAGGGGAGCCGTGAGCCTGCTGCTCGGCTTTCCCGAATACCGCGAACAAGCGCGGCGGCTGGCGGACGCGGCCGGGATGGCGTTCCACTGCGTGGAAATCCACCACTTCCCCGACGGCGAGAGCCGCGTCCGTCTGCCGGAGAAGCTGCCCCCGCATGTCACCCTGTGCCGCAGCCTTCACCGGCCCAACGAAAAGCTGATCGAGCTGTTGCTGGCCGCCACCACCGCGCGCCGCCTGGGTGCCAGGCGCGTCTCGCTGGTGGCGCCATACCTCTGCTACATGAGACAGGACAAGGAGTTCCGTCCCGGAGAGGCGATCAGCCAGCGCATCATCGGCGAGCTGCTGGCCGGCATGCTCGATGATCTGATCACCGTCGATCCCCATCTGCACCGGATCCGCCACCTGCGCCAGGCGGTGCCGGTAAAGTGCGCCATCACCCTCTCCGCCACCGGCGCAATGGCGCGCTGGCTGAGCGGGCGAGTGGAGGATCCGCTGTTGATTGGTCCCGACGAAGAGTCGCTGCAGTGGGTTTCCGCCATCGCCAGGCACGAGGCGCTGGACTACTGCGTTGCGAAAAAGGTACGCCGCGGGGACCGGGACGTAAGGGTCACGCTCCCGGAAGGGAGCTATGGCGGCCGTAACATCGTACTGGTGGATGACGTGGTGAGCACCGGGCGAACCCTGGAGGCCGCGGCAGCCGGTCTGGCCCCGCAACGGCCGGCCAGCATATCGGTGCTGGTAACCCACGCGCTGTTCACCGAGGAGGCATGGAGCGCCTTGCGGCGGGCGGGGGTAGAGCAGATCTGGAGCTGCGACACCATACCCCACCCCAGCAACCGGATTCGGCTGGCGGAACTGATGGGACAGGCGGTAAGGAAGATCAGCGGCGCCGGGAACGGCGCGGTTTCGGCGTCTCGAAATTCACCTTGAGCGGCTTGCCGTGAAACTCCCTGCCGTTCAGACCGGCAATGGCGGCGCGCGCCTCATGCCCCTCCATCTCGATGAAACCGAACCCCTTGCAGCGGCCGGAAAAGACATCGGTCACCAGTCTGGAAGAGCGCACCGTACCAAACTCGGAGAACAGCGCCTGCAGCTCCTGTTCGCTGGTGTCCGAGGAGAGATTCCCGATGAACAGTTTTTTCAATTACAGTCCCGTCCTGGATGAAAATGGAAAAAGCCCCACCAACGATAGGTGGGGCTGTCATAACCTTACCTCAAAGAAGAGCCGTTCAGGATGCAACGACGCTGGTGGCCTGAGGTCCCTTGGGACCGTTCTCCACCTCGAAGGTGACCGCCTGACCCTCGCTCAGGGTCTTGAAACCCGAATTCTGGATCGCGCTGAAGTGCACGAACACATCTGCGCCACCGTCATCCTGTGAAATAAAACCAAAACCCTTGGATTCGTTGAACCACTTTACAGTACCTGTAGCCATATTGCTTGTTACCTGATGTTTGAATTGAAAAAAAGTTTTGCGTACAGGTAATGATATTGGAGATTCAGAAGAGTAGCACGGATGTGAACAATCAGAAGAGCCGATAACAAAATCTGTAGCAAAGGCCATTATAGGACAGGTCTTGCCTGATTACCAGACAAATATTCCCATCCCCGATATGGGTGGCAACCGGTTGCCGGCTATGAATACTTCTCCATCAGGATCTTCATGGATCGCCTCAGGCGCTCGATGGCGGAAGCAAGCTCCCTGGTTTCATCGGTGGAGCTGACCTCGATCTTCTTGTCGAGCTCCCCCTTGCTCATGTTGTTGGTCGCACGGGTCAGATAGATAATCGGGTTGGCGATGGAGCTGGCAAGCAGCAGCGCGATCCCGATGGTGAGCCCTATGGCCAGCAGAGCTATCATCAAAAACACGTTCTTGAAGCTGGTCACCGACTTGTAGACCACGGCGTTGGGCACCCGATCGATGATGGTGCCAAGCAGCCTCTTGCGCTCCCGATCGGCATACACCGGGGAGGTGGCTACCAGAGCATCGCCGCTTTCCAGGGTGGTAACCGACGGAGAACCCAGGATCTTGGCGGCCAGCTCCGGATCATCCTTGGAGAGATTCTCGCCGCTTCCCAGGTCGGCACTGCTCCCCCACAACCGCTCAGGATCCACATGTGCGAGATAGAAACCCTTGGTGTCTACCATTGCCTGGGTCTCGCCAAATGCGTTGGATCTGTTGATGAGTTCCAGGAAGCGTGAGGCGAGTACGTTCAGAATCAGAATGCCGCGCAGGTTGTTGCTCTCATCATAGACCGGAGTGGCATATCTGATGGTTGGACGAAGCGGCTTCTCTATCTTCCCCTGCTCCCGATTCAGATCCAGGGGCGATATCATTATCCCGCCGTTGCTCAGGGCAACGGTATCGTCAAAATAGTAGCGCCCCTTTTTGTTCTGCAACATCTCATCCGCAACCACCCGGCTCACCCCGCGAACACGATCCACGCGCACGATCTCCATGCCGTCGGTGTCGATGAAACGGATCTGGTGATAGATGCCCCGGTTGGACGAGAGGCTCAGAAAGTCATGCGCCAGATCGGCCTTTGCGGTGGCCAGATCCTCGCTGGCACCGCTGGCCAGGGCCCGGTAGAGATTGGAGACCGAGGAGGAGTCGCGCAGATTGAACAGATCTACCGAAACATTTTCCAGGAAGCGCTCGATGGTGGATGCCAGTGATGTCACCTTGCTCCGGATACGCTCTTCGCCGCTCACCCGCAAGGCGTCAGTAGTAGAATAAAGGCCATAGCCACCGATCAGGGCTACCGGTACCAAGGCCACCAGCAGCAGCGAAAATATCAGCTTGTTACGAATCTTGTCCACTTCTCCCCCCGATGGTGTGTCAAGGTCTGCTCATTCGGTTCAGACAGTTTTCTACTCAACGATCCGCTATGCCGGCAAGGGAAGTAACAAAATCCTGCCGCGACACCTCGTCCTCGATATCCCTTGCCAGGATATCGATCAGACGTGGCAGATTCGCCTTTACCGGCTCGCAGGAGCTGCGCCATCGTTTCAGCCCCTCGCCCATGCTAATCTTGGCCACTGGCCCGATCTGCAGGGTAAGCGCCTCCAGAATCTCGTTGAGATGTGGTTTCAGGCTTTGGTCTATCTTTCCGCCCGCGCGGGCCGGAGGCGTTGCCCTGGCGGTATCACTCTCCTGCACGGTAGCAGCCAGCTCCCTGATGATCTGCGGGGCGGCCGATTGAACCGTCATATGGATCAGCGCGAAGTTCACATCCTTTCCCGTAAGCAGCAGAACCAGGAATCCCCCTTCCACGGGAAACCCCAGCAGATAGTTCTCGTCCATCTCGAAATAGATCTCGTTGTAGGAGTGCCTGACACTACCCGCGCCCCTGAAGATGCGATCGGCTATCCTGGCGATCGATGCCAGATTATCGCTCAGAAGCGACGGGAAGGTAGTTGCCAGAACGCTCCCCTCCCTGATGATGCAGCCGTGATATACGCCGCCCAGCGAACCGAGCTCTTCCAGGATGCTGCTCATTTTTCACCCCACTGCAGCAGATTGTCGATCTCTTGATTCAGCTGCCTTACCGGAATCTTCACGCTGGAGAGAACACACAACGTCTGTTCATCCTCGCTGTAGAGGGTCAGATTGTCCTCCGTGGAGCTCTTCAGCGTAAT
>DRMK01000110.1 GCA_011322575.1 Gammaproteobacteria bacterium | reverse complement strand
GTTTCCCGGGAGGCGTGGCAGGAGTGGATCCGCTACCAAACCATGCTGATCAACGAGCATCGCCTCACTCCCATAGATCCGGAGCACCGCAGGTTCCTGGAGCGGGAGATGGAAAGCTTTCTTTTCGGAGGGGGGGCGGCGTCCATGCCCGAAGGTTTCGTTCCTCCCGGCGAGTAATCCGTTCGCAGGTCTTCTGTTGCAACCGATTCTGGATATACCAATGGTGCGGCGACTGATTCTGTTTGTCTTTCTGGTAATTGCCGCCGGTTCGGCATGGGCCGAGGCAACCCACTGGGTTCGGGACAGGATCGTGATCTCGATGCGCGACGCCCCCGGTTCCGACGCCCAGGTGATACGCACCATCTCCAGCGGTACCGGGATGCAGATACTGGAGCGTTCCGGCAATGGCGCCTATGCCAGAGTAAAGCTGGACAACGGCGTGGAAGGGTGGGTGGCCACCCGCTATCTGGTGGACAAACCGATAGCTGCCATGCGCCTGGCCAAGATGGAGAAGGAGTGGAAGCGTTTCAAGGAGGAGAACGAGCAGCTCAGGAAAGAGCTCGAGGATCTACAGGAGCTGAGCGGGGATCTCGAAGCGGTGCGGCGATTGCGGGCAGAGAATGCGCGGCTTACTGCCGAGGTGGAGCGCTTCAAGGAGCTCAACACCGAACCTCTTGCCCTGGCCAACGAGAATGAGCAGCTGCGGAGCCGGAATCTGGCAATCGACAAGGAGTTGCAGCTGGTGCGCCAAGAGCTGCAGGTGGCCAAGGATCGCTCCGATAGGGACTGGTTTCTGCTGGGTGCCGGAGTGCTGATCGCCGGAATCCTGGTGGGAATAGCCCTGCCCCGGTTGCGGCTGAGAAAGAGGGACAGCTGGGAGCTGTAGTCACTCCCCGGCGGCCTCCACGATGGGGACCGAGAGCCGTTCGAACTGGTCGGGGGCTACATACTGCAACACCTCCTTGCTTTTCGCGGAGAGGGCTATATCGAGCCCCATGGCCGGGTAGAGCCAGTGCTCCACCTCGCCCTCCGGCTCACGGACACGTCTGGCCGGGGCACCGAACAGGCGCGTAATGGTTTCGGCATCCAGATCGGCGCGCGGCAGATAGGTAATGGCGCCTATGGGCGCCCCCTTGACCACCATGATGTCATCCGGATGGAGGGTGACCTTGCGGTTGCCGCTACTGGATCTGCTTATGCGCAGTCCGCGCAGGTAGATCTGCTCCAGCTGCTTCTCTCCCAGAGCGGCACTCACCACCATCTTTGCCCTGACCCCTCCCAGGGTTACCTGTTCGAAATAGGCCTCCACAGCCTTTTTTCCGTCCGGCGAGACGAACATGGTGATCTCCGGGTGCTCTCCGATCTTGCGGATAGCGTCAGCCAGCGTGCTGCGGCTCAGGGTGAGTCCGAAAACCCTGCTGGTTCCATCATCATTGGCCACAATCTGCCACGGCAGATCGGTGCGTTTCTCCAGGGTGGTCCTGGGTGTCAGCGCAAGGCCGGCGGCGATGGCTACCACGGCGATGACGATTATGCCAAGAATAGTCTTCACCTGGCCCTTCTCAATCCTCCGAGAGAACGGGGATGCCGTCCGGTTTGGGATAGCGCTCCAGCATGGAATCGGGCACGATCCCCTGGCGCGCCTGGTTCATGGCGTCCGACTCCATGATTATCAATACCAGCACCGTCAGCATGGTGGGCAGGATCGCCACGCCTCCAAAAGCGTAGTGCTGGGGCTTGGGATCGCCGCCGGAGATCAGCAGTATGATCACGATGGCGGCGGCCATGATGGCCAGCATGATGATGAAGAACATGCTGCGGCGGGCGCAGATCTGCCAGTGACACTTTACGAACCACGGTTCACTCGTGAGCGAGCGTCTGGCGCGAATCAGCAGGTACCCCAGGATGAGAACGGAGGCCACCGGGACGACCAGCAGCAGAAGCGGGTAGGAGGTGGCCATTCCCATCAGGCTGACGAATATAAGAATATGGTTGACGATGAGGTTGATCAGGAAAATCTCGTGAGGATGACGCGCCCCGGCGCGTTCCTGGTCAGGAATGTCGAATCGCATGTTGAGTGGTCCCTGTTGCCCAGAGGGAGTGCGGCGAAGCATACCGCAACACTCCCGCTCCTGTCACCTGCAACCGGCAGGTGAGGGGTGGCCGGTCAGGGACACAGGGGGGGAACCACTTTTCACCGAATCGCCCGGATTGCGGCCAGACAAGGAGGCCGCGCAGCGGCGATCTGCCATCCGCATGCGCGGCTAGTACTCTTTCAAGGTAATAAATTAGGATTCAGCGTCCCTGTGGTGTTTCGCGGCAAGGCG
>DRMK01000109.1 GCA_011322575.1 Gammaproteobacteria bacterium | reverse complement strand
TGCCGTTCTCCTCGCTCCAGCCTTCACCCTTGACACACCCCTTGAGACTGGCTCCCGGGTTGGCGTGAACCACCACACCCTTGTACAGCTCCACCCCCTTGTATTCCACCCTGTTGTACTTTCTCTCGTTATCTATACCTTCAGGCAAAAAACCGTACCTGGCGATGAACTGCCCGCTGCCTCCGGCACGTTCGACCAGCCTTTTTATGTTGTGGTTCATCCAAACAAAAGTGGTGTCACTTGCGGCAGTATCATCGAGAAATAGCTGGTAGTTGTCGTAAGCCTGCTGATCCCCGCTTTCCTGCCGCTTCTCCGGCTCATCGAAGGTGGAGCCAATGTAGAAGGTGACATCGTAATCACCCAGCAGGCCGGCGCGGTAGGCGGACACCGGTTGAAGAACCACTTCTGTGCGAAAATGGCCGAGAAGATTCTCCAGCATAATGGCATGCTCTTCACCAATGTGGCCAAACTCCCCGGCGCTGTCATACAGTACGAGCACCCGACGCTCCGGGCCGACCGGTTCCACCGGCCGAGTCGCGGCTACCGCATGCCCCACGCAAAAAAACAACAGCAAGGTGGCAAAATGCCGCTGGAGCCTCCCTCCGGCAAGCTTCGCCAACACCGTCAGCAGACCGGCACGCGACGGTCCCTTTTGTGAAATCAAATTGTCGGGGATTCCAGGAACAGGCTGGTCCGGCGTTTCGGCCCTTGCCGATGGAACAACCACTGCCCACAAGTTGCGCCTTGTTTCAGACTGTTCCCGAAAGCCTGAATACGACATATATTGTTGCCGGGTTAATAACATGTGTTGCCCCCGTCTATTCAACCTTCCCGCAATTGTGCGCGGCCCTTTGCCACATCTTCAGCAGACGCCGCGCCCTCCTGTCTCCATCATCCAGCATATAGTCCGGAGCGGAAAACAGCGTAATGCCATCCGCTGCGAACACCATGGTCTCTGCCAGCTGGCGCAGAACGCGCTCCGCCGCGGCGGTACGCAGCTTCATGCTCCCGTCTTTTCCGTCCCCCACCTTTTCAAATAGCTCTACCACTACCGAGAAGCTGCCGGGCCGACCGGAATTCAGCACTGCCAGCCGCGAGGCGTAGCGGGAAAACTGCTCCTGGGTAAGATTTCCCACCCCGATCCCATCCTGAAACAGTAGCGTATCGATCCCGGTTGCGGCCAAGGTTTCGCTCCAGAAGGCGGCCAGCTCCGCGGGAGTCATGGCTGCGCTGGAAAAACCGGAGATCGCTACCGGCCATCCGGGCATCCCGTTACGCAGCAGATCGACCACCTGATGGAGGTATTCCTGCAGCTCCCGCCGCTTATACTTCGATCCCCAGCTCTGATCATCAATCTCGTCACTGATGTACCAGCCGATCACAACCTGCTGCTCGGGATCGGAGTGGCGCACCGTATCGATCAGCACTGGTAGTCGTCTTTTCAACAGCTCCAGCTGCCGACTGAACCACTGCCGTGCCTGCCGCGGCGACCCTTCGGCTATCTCCCAGAAACCGTTGTCGTAATGGGTTCCCATCCAGATCCTGATATGGTGATTGCGTGCCGCATCTATTATTTTTGGCAATACCATCTCCACCTGCCCGCCCGCCCTGGAAAACGGGTACAGACTAAGATGGTCATAGGAGGACCACTGCAGGATAACCTCTTCAAATCCGGCGTTCTCGAGTGCGGCAAAACGCCGCTCAACCGCGTCTTGTGAAAGCTGCGCATCCTTGAAAAACAGCTGCATGAAGGTGCGCCTGGCGTTTGCTGGCAAGCACTCGTCGGCGGCATCCGTGGCCTGTACCGATGGAGGCAGAAGCAATGAGAGTAAAGCAGTAATGAGAACGAATCGTATAACCATCACAGAGCGCCATAACCAGCCATGTCCGGTACGTCACGCAAGCCAGGCATTTCCGCGGTGGCATTCAGACGCGCTCCTCTCGACCAGTTGTGGATGGCGTCCGCTATACGGTGGGCCGCCCTTCCATCACCGTATGGGTTCCCGGCCCGGGACATGGAGAGATAGGACTCCCGGTCGCCAAGCAGTCGACTGGCCTCGACAAACAGTCTTTCTGGGTCGGTACCCACCAGACGAACCGTACCCGCAGTTACCGCCTCCGGCCGCTCGGTGGTGTTGCGCAGCAGCAGGACCGGCTTACCCAGGGATGGCGCCTCCTCCTGGACTCCGCCAGAGTCGCTGATAATCAAATCAACGCGCCCCATCATCTGCACGAAATCCTGGTAGTCGAGCGGAGGAACCAGATGAATCCGCTCGTGGCTGCCAAGTCTCTCATATATGGGGCCGCGCACGTTGGGATTCAGATGTACCGGCACGACGAACGAAACATCCGGAAAACTGTCCAGCAACCTGATTATGGTGTCACACACATCACGCACCGGCCGACCATGGTTTTCTCGCCGATGACATGTGAGCAGTACCCGGCGCAGTCCATCCGCGGCAAAGGCGCTGGCAAGCCGCTCGGGAATGGTGTACGGCTCATCCAGTACATGAAACAGCGCATCGATGACCGTATTGCCGGTTACTCGGATGCTATCCTCTTCGATCCCTTCCCGCAGCAGATTGTCGCGTGCCCATGAGGTGGGAGGAAAATGCAACGTGGCAACGATTGAGGTCATCACCCGGTTGGCCTCTTCAGGGAATGGCTGCCCAAGATCTCCGGTGCGCAATCCCGCCTCCACATGGGCTACCTGGATCCCGCGGTAGAATGCCGCGAGTGCGGCGGCGTAGGTGGTGGTGGTATCTCCCTGTACGATCAGCAACTGGGGGCGTTCCGCCGCCAACAGCGGATCCAGCCGCTCCAGCACGCGGGCGGTCAGCCCCGCCAAGCTCTGGTCTGGCTGCATCACATCGAGATCGTAGTCGGGCTCGATCCGGAATATCCGCAACACCTGCTCCAGCATCTCCCGATGCTGTCCGGTGACCGCCACCACGCTTTCAAACTGCCCCGGACGTGAATTGAAGCAGTGGATGACCGGAGCCAGTTTTATCGCTTCCGGACGCGTGCCGAAAACGAAGAACACCTTTACTGGAGACGTTTTCATGAAGTCCGTCCTATGTATTCAATGACTCAATCTGAAGCCGATGTTCAACTGAAAGCCCTGCTTTGCACGATCGCTACTCAAGTCACTCCCGGCGCGGAGAAACAGCCCCCAGTTCAATCTCCGGTATGGTTTTGCGAGCACCGCCTGCTGTCCGTTCCCGCGCAGCTCCAGACCCAGGCCGGCATCCACCAGGTGATGGTCCTCCCGATTTATCTCACCATTGCCTCGCAGATACATGAATGGCGTCGCTATCCAGCGTCCGCCGAAAAGGTAGCTCCGGCCATATCGTCCCTCGGCAAACAGTAGCGTTCCGCCGGTATTCTCGAACAGTTTGGCTACATCCAGATAGAGGTTCAGGTAGGCCTTGCCGCGACTCGCATACGGCTCAAGCCCCTGAGTGTATGACCAGGCAGTGCGCAACATCCAGTGATCTGCGGTATTGCCGCCCACTTTGAACAGGCGCTCTGCCGACAGCCAAAGGTTCTTCTCCGCCAGCGGTTTGTAGCGAATGCCGACGCCCGCCTGCAGCGACTCGCCAAGGATGGCGGCGCCCCGATCCCTGCTGGCCCAGAAGGTACGCAGAAACAGATTGAAGATGCTCCCGTTACGGTACCCTAATCCCTCGGGCCGATAGCCTATCTCCAGCTCACCGGTGGCATGACGGGAGCTGCCGATAAAGGCACTTTTCGCATCTCCTGCACGCTCCTCGAAGAGATTGATACTCTGGTAGAGGGAAAGAGTGAACCGGCGGGAGACCGTCCGGATCAGCTGACGTAAGGCGCGTTCCTTTTCCGCCGCTTCGGCGCCATCCAGTCTGCCGGCCAGATACATCTCCCGATAGCCGTTCCGGGCCGCCGTCAGATATTCGACCGCCTGCCTGTTCCGATAGGTGCGGAGATAGAGATACCCCAGCTCCTCAGATATTGTCGCCCGTTTCCCGGGCTGCGCCTCCAGTGCCTCCAGCAACAACGGTTCGGCAACGTAATCCCGCTTCGCCCTGATGTTCAGATATGCCCTTTGCAAAAGATGCCGGGACGCACCTCCACCCTCCAGCGCGTTTGCCTGCGACAGGGCATC
>DRMK01000108.1 GCA_011322575.1 Gammaproteobacteria bacterium | reverse complement strand
ACACCGCGCCGTAAGGTATTGAATAAAGTAAACTTTTCCGGGGCGGAAAATTGCTCAAAAACTGCGCGCAAGCGTTCGTAACTTTCCACGCACCGCCAAAAAATCCTTATTGAGAATCATTCTCATTTACTCACTATTGCGCCCGCCGCCTCAAAGCCTGCAAGCTGCTCGGCATGGAGCATATCGAGGCAAGAGTAATCGACGTGGACAGCCACCTGGACGGGCTGCGCGTCGAGCGGGACGAGAACGAGATCCGCAAGGCCTTTACCGTCTCTGAGCGCGTCGCCATAGGGAAAGCTATCGAGGAGGCGCTTGGGAACAGGCGGGGGCAGAGGACGGATCTTGGAGTATGTGCAGAAAATGCACAAGGTGGACATGTGCCGGATCTGGCACAAGTTGAGCCTGGCAAGAAATCAAGAGGGATCGCGGCAGAACGCGCTGGCTTCGGAGGGGCAGAGACTTATCGTCTTGCCAAGACTGTCACCGAACAAGGCGCGCCAGAGCTGGTAGAGGCCATGGACACCGGCCGCGCCTCCGTATCAGCAGCCGCAGAGATCGCCAGCCTGCCTAAGGAGGAGCAGGCGGAGGTCGTGGCCAGTATCATTCCTTGTACCGCCCGCACACCCGCCTGTCGCTATCCCATAGCCCTGCAACGTTCTCCGGCTCTCCAGCAGCACAATGGCCCAGATGGGGGTGATCTGTCCGCCTGTAGTGTGCGCAGTCGCCGCATGTCACCCAGCGGGGTGTTGCTACTGCTACAGTCGCTACAGTTGCTACACATGGAGGCACCTCCTCCGCCCGCTCCAGAAAGTACCGCCGGGCGTCCCTGTCCCTGCGGCACTTCTCCAGCACTTCGGCAATGGCGTCCCTGTCGTCCTCCTCGATGTAGTCCAGCCAGGCGCGGATTCTTTGCTCCTCGTCCAGGGGGGGGGCCGGGGGTGTTGCTATCGCACCATCCTCTTGCGTAACCCGGTTTTCAGAATCTGATCTCCTATACGCAATATCCGCAATATCCGCACAATTACCCATCTTGGGGGGTTTTTGCGTATTGTGCGTATTCTGCGTATAGGGTTTTTCCGCTGAATGGGTCACTCCGAGGATTTCGCGCCAGCTCATCGCCAAGCCCTCGCAATCTCCGGCCTTACCCGCACCAAGGGTGAAGGAGGACGGCCGGGACCATCGCTGGGCAGCTCGATCACCTCCAGATAACCGCGCTCTTCCAGCGCCTCCAGGGCTTCGCGCAGCATGGCGACACGGGGAAAGGTGCCGCGCAAGGCATTGAAGGCTTCGCGCACGGTAAAACTCGGTAGCCTGCCGCGTTCGATCCAGTCCCATACATGCCGGGCGGCAGCAATAGTGGGATCGGCCCCCATCATATCCAGGGCCGCCAGGCTGTGGCGGGTGATAACGGCCATAATCTCCAGTGCGGCATTCATGGTCTCGGCGGTGATGGCGGCCTCCCAGGGCGTACCGTGAGCGTGCTTGATTCCGTGAAGCACCCCGGCCAGGCGTGCCGCCGCCCCCGGTGCCTTGCCTGCCCAGTCGGTAAAGTGCTCCAGTTCCCGGCCTGGCTGCATCTGCTCCTCGATGGCCTGGGCGAAGTTGTGGTGTTCCGACCGTGCATCTTCACTCAAGCGCAGCAGGTGAGGGCTTTCGTCGCCGTGCTCGTCGATGGCTGGTTCCCAATCCAACATGGCACGGAGACCCGCCGCGTAGGCGTCTCGCACCCCCACCGGCACGGGATTGGATTCAAGCGGGCGAAAGCCCAGAGGTGACGGTGGCAACAGGTAAAGAAACCTGCCCAGCAGTCCACGTTCCCGGAAACCCGGTTTGGCGACCAGCCCGCGCAGTACATCCGGTTGCGGGCTGAGGCCGATACTCAGGCGAGGGCTTTTCAGAAAGACCGGCGGACGGCTCCCACGGTCCACCCGCTCGGCATCACCGCTGTGCGCCTTAAGCACCAGGTCCAGATTGGGGATGCCGTTGGAATAGCGGCCTTGCAGCAGATCGAAGACGCCGCCTTCACTGGAAAGCCAGGCCATGCACTCGCCATGCTCGGCCAGCAGTGCCCCCAGTCGTTCCGGGGTGGCGTCCGATGTCCATATCTGCGGTTGTATGGGAATTTTGGGAAGCTCGGCCTCGATGTCGGCGGCCTCTCGCGCCAGCACCAAAGCTTTGCCATTGTCCTTTTCCTTGGCGGCCTTGCTGCGCTTCTCCTTGGCACGCGCTTCCAGCGTTTTGCGCTCGCTGGTGATGCGCTTGATCTCAGGCTCCATGATCGTTGCCTGATCGCGCTCCCAGGCCAGCAGCGGCGCGGTGGCGGCAGACTGCACGGCGCTCTTGCGGTTACCGGGCGGCAGGGCAACCACGACCCACAGGTTGCAAGGCTCGGAGTAACCCGGCTTCACCATCACCCGCAGACGGCGGGCCGCTGCGGTGGCGCAGGCGACCAGCACCATCCCGGCGGCCAGCTCTGGCGGTGTCTCGGTATCGGCGGCAACGGCGCGGGCATAGTCTCCGGCCCATCCAGGAAGGTGGACCGGATCGAGGCGGGGAAGGTTGGGCGCATCCAGCGGCACCAGCTCCGGCCAGCTGTCTCCTGCCATCTCTGCCTGCTCGATGGTGTCTTTGATCAGATTCATATCACCCATGATCCACCTCCATCAGCCTGGCCAGGTCGTTGAAGTCCGTTCCCTCCGTTCCTTCCGGGAACTTGGGAATGGCCAGCTTGGCACCAATGGCAACGGCGGCCTCTCTGGCCTTGGTGATTCCCGGATTGTCATCGGTGAACCGGTCGTTGTCGGCGCAGATGATGAACTCCGCTCTT
>DRMK01000107.1 GCA_011322575.1 Gammaproteobacteria bacterium | reverse complement strand
TAGCGGGCCTCGCCCTCGAAATCCGACTCGAATATGCGGTTGTGGATGCAACTCTCCCGCAGCAGACACCCTTCACAGGTGGGGCTGCGGATCACGCAGGCCGCCTTGCGCAGGCCGTGCCCCAGCAGTCCGCGCCAAGCGGAACCCGGCATGGGGGGCATCCGGATCCCCTGCTCGGCCTCGAAGCGGAAACGGTAGCGATACAGGTCGGGCAGCCCTTCTACAGCCACACCCATCAACTATCTCCCTTCACAAACACCAACCTCCAGTAAAACAGACCCGCACTCTTTCGCCCAACGCAACAAGCTTGCCACCGGGGACGAGAGGTATTTCCTTCCAAACGAACGGACAATTTGCCGAGCTGGAAGAGATCTCTCAAAAACACAGGCCATTATCGGCCAAATTTGCAAAAACATTAGTTAGTTATTTTCTGTATCTTCTATCTGTAACCTCCTCTGGATCAAGGGGAGGACTAAACACCTGCCCTGTTTTTCCGCCCCCCTGTCAAGGACGGAACCGCTACGTGGTGATTACGATTTGGAGAGATTTCAAGGGATAAACCAAGACAAGCAATAGCAAAACGACCTTCCGAGCTACCCAGGCATTCCGGGCGTGGGGATGTCCTGTAGGGAGTGGCCGGCCCTTGCCCAGAGCCATGGCGGCGCCACCGCGCCTTGCCGCTGACCGCCCAGCCACCCGCCGGAGATCGCTTTGCTCTCGGTTGTCCCAGTCTATTCAGGTTGGTTCAGAAGCAGTCAGTCCCGCAGCCGGGACCGGCGCCGCAGCTCCTGCAGCCCCGGGTCGTCCCGCTTCACCTTGACTATTTTTGCCGCGCCGCTGTCTTTTCCGATGTATGGTGCTGCAGCCAGGGCAAGGGCAGGCATCAGGGCGCGCAGATCATTGCTTCTGCCAGTGGTGGACGCGGTGATTTTCCACACCGTTTCCATCTGCTGCGCGCTCTTGCCGGGCTGAAAACGCTTCGCCTCGAGCGTGGCGAAGCTGGTGAACAGTGTGTAGCTGCGGGTATCCACATCCATACCCACCACACGCCGGTAGATGGGAGTAGTGATGGTGCGGATGGTGCGGGTGGAGTTCTGGCCGTCTCCGCCATCGCCGCTCTCCACGTAGACGAATGTATCGCCACCGAACCAGCCATAGACGGGGGTCGAGGTGGTGTAGTATACCGTCCTGCCCGGACTTACCCCGTAGCTGAAGTAGATGGCGAGATCAGCTCCGTCGGCCCGGCCTTCATGGTATCCGCGCTGCTCCAGCACAGTCCGGAAGTAACGGCTGAACTCGCGGAAGTAGAGGTCATCCCGCGCCACCTCCTTCATGCCGCTGAACCAGAGATAACGGGAGCCGGTTCCCTGCGCCCCGCTGGTGATGGAGTCCACCTTGACCGGAATGGTGGAGCTGCAGCCGGACAACAGGGCGCCAACCATTGCCAGGACGGCGACGAATGTGCGCATGGATTTTCCTCCCTCACTTTTGAACCTCTCTCCAAAGAGAGACAATTCAGCACCTTAGGAGTTCAGGCGCTCTTTCAGGAGCTGGTTAAGCCGGGCCGGGTTGGCCTTGCCGCCGGTGGCCTTCATCACCTGTCCGACAAAGAATCCGAGCAGCTTCTCCTTGCCGTTGCGGTACTGCTCCACCTGCTCCGGATTGGCCGCCAGAACCTGGTCGATCACCCGCTCCAGCTCGCCGCTGTCGGTGATCTGGCGCAGCCCGCGGCGCTCGATGATACTGCCCGCATCCCCCTCTCCCCGCCACATGGCCTCGAACACCTGCTTTGCGATCTTACCGGAGATGGTCTCGTCCGCGATGCGCCGGATCAGGCCACCCAGCATGGAAGCATTTACCGGGGCGGTGGTGACCTCCAGGTTGTCGCTGTTGAGCGCGGCCGAGAACTCCCCCATCACCCAGTTGGCGGCCAGCCTGGTTTCGCCGCCCGATTCACGCTCCACCGCCTCGTAGAAGTCGGCCAGCTCCCGGGTGGCGGTGAGGACCGTGGCCTCATAGGCGCTCAGGCCGTACTCGTACATGAACCGCTCACGTTTGGCGTCCGGCAGCTCCGGGAGGGTGGCGCGCAGCTCCTCCAGCCAGCGGCTCTCGATCACCAGTGGCAGCAGGTCGGGATCGGGAAAGTAGCGATAGTCCATCGCCTCCTCCTTGCTGCGCATGGGACGGGTCT
Source organism: Gammaproteobacteria bacterium (assembly GCA_011322575.1). Classification (GTDB taxonomy): domain Bacteria; phylum Pseudomonadota; class Gammaproteobacteria; order Thiohalospirales; family Thiohalospiraceae; genus DRMK01. Next base: position 1,068 of record DRMK01000107.1, on the reverse strand, counting down.
CCCCTTTGGCCGCATCATACAGGCGGGTCTCCTGCACCACCTCGCCGCCCCCCTCCAGCAGGTCGATCTGGCGCTCGATTTCAAACTGGATGGCCCGCTCCACGAAGCGGAACGAATTGACGTTCTTGATCTCGGTGCGCGTGCCGAACTTGTCCGAGCCGCGCGGGCGCACCGATACGTTGGCGTCACAGCGGAACGAACCCTCCTGCATGTTGCCGTCGCAAATCTCCAGATAACGCACCAGGGAGCGCAGCTTCTTCATGTAGGCTGTCGCCTCTTTGGCGGAGCGCAGATCGGGCTCGGAGACGATCTCCAGCAGCGGCGTTCCGGCGCGGTTCAGATCCACCCCGGTCATGCCGTGGAAGTCCTCATGCAGCGACTTTCCGGCATCCTCCTCCAGGTGCGCCCTGGTGATGCCGATGGTCTTGCTTTTGCCGTCATCCAGCTCGATGGTAAGACGGCCACGCCCCACGATGGGCAGCTCATACTGGCTGATCTGGTAGCCCTTGGGGAGGTCGGGATAGAAGTAGTTCTTGCGCGCGAACACCGAGCGCGGCGCGATCTCCGCATCAATGGCGAGACCGAACAGGCAGGCCATGCGCACCGCCTCCCGATTCAGCACCGGCAGCACTCCCGGCAGCCCCAGATCCACGGCGCAGGCCTGGGTGTTGGGCTCCGCGCCATAGGCGGTGGAGGCGCCGGAAAAGATCTTGCTCCTGGTGGCCAGCTGGGCGTGGATCTCCAGCCCGATTACCGCTTCCCACTCCATACTCACCCCCTGAACTCCTCTGGTATCCGTTTATGCCAGTCGGTGGCCTGCTGGAACCGGTGCGCCACGTTGAGCAGGCGCTCCTCGGCAAAGTAGTTGCCGATAATCTGCAGCCCCACCGGTCGTCCGGAGACGAAGCCGGCCGGAACGGAGATCCCCGGCAGGCCGGCCAGATTCACCGCGATGGTGTAGATGTCGGACAGGTACATGGCTACCGGATCGTCGCTCTTCTCCCCGAGATTGAAGGCCACCGTGGGCGAGGTGGGCCCCATGATCACATCCACCTCCTCGAAGGCGCG
>DRMK01000106.1 GCA_011322575.1 Gammaproteobacteria bacterium | reverse complement strand
TCTGCACCAGCTTGACCCGCCGCTCCGACTCCTCATCCCTGGCCTGCTGTCCCAGTCCGGTGGCCACCACGGTGACCCGCATCTCCCCCTCCATCTCCGGCTCCAGCACGGTGCCCACCACCACGGTGGCGTTGTCGGAGGCAAACTCCTTGACCGTGTTGCCCACCTCCTCGAACTCGCCGATGGACATATCCATTCCCGCGGTCACGTTGACCAGGATGCCGCGCGCCCCGAGCAGGTTGATATCCTCCAGCAGCGGGCTGGAGACCGCGGCCTCGGCCGCCAGCCGGGCGCGATCCTCACCCGCCGCCACCCCGGAGCCCATCATCGCCATGCCCATCTCGGACATCACGGTGCGCACGTCGGCGAAGTCCACGTTTATCAGGCCGGGCCTGGTGATCAGCTCCGAGATCCCCTGCACCGCCCCCAGCAGCACATCGTTGGCCGACTTGAAGGCGTCTAGCAGGGTCATGTTCTTGCCCAGCACCTGCACCAGCTTCTCGTTGGGAATGGTGATCAGCGAGTCCACATACTCGCGCAGCTCGGTGATTCCGGCGTCGGCGATCTCGGCCCGCTTCCTGCCCTCGAAGGGAAACGGCTTGGTGACCACGGCAACGGTCAGGATCCCCATGTCCTTGGCGATCTGCGCCACCACCGGGGCTCCACCGGTCCCGGTTCCGCCCCCCATGCCGGCGGTGATGAACAGCATGTCGGCACCATCTATCACCTCGGTGATGCGCTCCTGATCCTCCATCGCCGCCTTGCGACCCACCTCCGGATCGGCGCCGGCGCCGAGCCCCTTGGTAATGTTGTTGCCCAGCTGCAGCACGGTACGCGCCGACGAGTTGTGCAGCGCCTGGGCATCGGTGTTGGCGCAGATGAACTCCACGCCCTCCAGGTTCTGCGCCACCATGTGCTCCACGGCGTTGCCGCCGCCGCCACCCACACCGAGCACCTTGATGACCGCGCTCTGACTGAAAGAGTCCATTAGTTCAAACATGATCTTTCTCCTCTGTGAAATGTATAGCTCGCCTAAATCAGAAATTGCCCTTGAACCAGCTCTTCATTCGTTCCCATATCCCCTTTATTCCGCTATCAAGTGGTTGCTCCTCCGTCCTGTTACTCCAGTGTTCGTGGCCGAACAGCAGCAGCCCCACGCCGGTGGCGTGAATCGGGTTGCGCACCACGTCGGCCAGGCCGGTGGTCGCCTGGGGAACTCCCAGCCGCACCGGCATGTGAAATACCTCCTCCGCTAGCTCCACGGCGCCCTCCATCTTGGAGCAGCCGCCGGTCAGCACCACCCCCGAGGCGCACAGCTCCTCGAACCCACTGCGCCGCAGCTCCGCCTGAATCAGGGTGAACAGCTCCTCATAGCGCGGCTCCACCACCTCCGCCAGCACCTTGCGCGCCAGGCGCCGTGACTCCCGCTCTCCCACTCCGGGCACCTCGATGGTCTCGTCGGAGGTGACCAGCTGGGTGAGAGCGCAGGCGTACTTGAGCTTGATCTCCTCCGCGTTCTGGGTCGGGGTGCGCAGCGCCACGGCGATGTCGTTGGTCACCTGGTCCCCGGCTATCGGGATCACCGCGGTGTGGCGGATGGCACCGTCGGTGAATACCGCGATGTCGGTGGTACCGCCGCCGATGTCCACCAGGCACACCCCCAGCTCCTTCTCGTCGTCGGTCAGCACCGCGTAGCTGGAGGCGAGCTGCTCCAGGATGATGTCGTCCACCTCCAGCCCGCAGCGGCGCACGCACTTGACGATGTTCTGGGCCGCGCTCACCGCTCCGGTGACCATGTGCACCTTGGCCTCGAGGCGCACCCCGGCCATGCCGATGGGATCCTTGATCCCCTCCTGATAGTCGATGATGTACTCCTGGGGCAGGGTGTGCAGCACCTTCTGATCCGCCGGGATGGCCACCGCGCGCGCCGCGTCCAGCACCCGCTCGATGTCGCCGGGGCCCACCTCCCGGTTGTCGCGGATGGCGACGATGCCGTGGGAGTTGAGGCTGCGGATGTGGCTGCCGGCGATGCCGGCATACACCGAGTGGATCTGGCAGCCGGCCATCAGCTCCGCCTCCTCTACCGCACGCTGGATGGACTGCACGGTGGATTCGATGTTGACCACGGCACCCTTCTTCAGGCCGCGCGAGGGATGGGAGCCGATGCCGATGATCTCCACCCCCCCTTCCGGATTTATCTCCCCCACGATGGCCACCACCTTGGAGGTGCCGATATCCAGGCCGACGATCAGGTTCTTCTCCGTTCGTTTAGACATTGTTCAGTTCCTCTGCCTCCTCCCCTGGGCGCCCGGCGTCCTCACGCCAGCGCACCGCAAATCCGTTGGTATAGCGCAGATCGATCTGCTCTATCTGGTCCACCCGTCCCGCCAGAACCCGGTCGTAGGTCTGCACGAAACGCAGCAGCCGCTGGTAGCTCTCCCCCTCGCGCCCCAGCAGCAGCGTGATGCCGTTGTCCAGCTCCAGCCGCCAGGAGCGGCGCCGGTCCATCTCCAGGGTAGCCACGGCAAGCCGCAACGGGGCCAGAATGCGGGCAATCTCGCGGTACCGGCGCACCAGCTCCGGGGCATGCTCCGGCGCGGCGTGCAGCAGCGGCAGATCCGGCGGATAGCTGGCTGGCGGCGGGGTGAACAGCTCCCCGTCCCGGTTCACCAGACCGCCCCCCTTCCAGCGCGCCACCGCCCGCTGCTCGGTAAACTCCACGCGCAGGGTGTCGGGCCACACCCGGTAGACGCTCGCGGTGCGGATCCAGGGCAACGCCTCCACGCCGCGCTGCACCTCCGCCGTGTCCACATACACGAAGCCCTGGTGGGCGAAGCGCGCCAGCACCGCGCGGATGGCGGCCGGGGTCACCTGGAGGAACTCCCCGTGCAGCTGGGCGGTGCGTAGTGGCAGGGTCCCGGGCCGCGCCAGCTCTCCGCCGGCCCAGACCAGGCCGTAGAGCAGTGCGCCCGCACCCGCCAGCCAGGCCAGGGGGCGCAGCGGAACGCGCCGGGGAGCGGACGAAACCGCCCTGCGGCTGGCGCCCCGCCTCCTTCTCTTGTCACGCCCGATGAACATCCATCTCCCCTCGCGGGCGGTACTCCAGGCTGTGCGCCAGGATGCGCCACACCAGCTCGTCGAACCCGATCCCGGCGGCGCGCGCCGCCATGGGCACCAGGCTGTGGTCGGTCATGCCGGGCAGGGTGTTGCTCTCCATGAGACAGAATCTCCCCTCCCGGTCGCGCAGAACGTCCACCCGGCCCCAGCCGAGGCCGCCAACCGCCTCGAACGCCCGCAGCGCCAGATCCCGCAGCTCCTCCTCCTGCTGCGGGGGGAGACCGCTGGGGCAGTGATAGCGGGTATCCTCCGCGCGGTACTTGGCGTGGTAGTCGTAGAACCCTCGCGCCGCCTCGATGCGGATCGGGGGGAGCGCCTCGCCGTTCAGGATCGCCACCGTATACTCTCCCCCTTCCAGCCACGGCTCCACCATCACCTGGCGATCATGGCGCGCCGCCTCCCGCCAGGCGGGCAGCAGCTGCTCGGCCCGCTGCACCCTGACGACACCGATGCTGGAACCCTCGCGTACCGGCTTTACCGCCAGGGGCAGGCCCAACCGCCCGATAAGGGCGTCGGGATCGCTCTCCTCCCGCAGCAGCTCGAACCGTCCCGCGGGCAGGCCGAGCGATTGCCAGATCTGCTTGCAGCGCAGCTTGTCCATGCCCAGGGCGGAGCCCAGCACGCCGCTGCCGGTATAGGGGATGCCGAGCGCCTCCAGAACCCCCTGGATGACGCCATCCTCCCCGCCGCGGCCATGCAACATAACGAAAGCGCGCTGGAAATCCCCTTCGACCAGCCGCTGCGCGATCTCCCTGCCCACCTCGATCCCGTGGGCATCAACCCCCCTGCGCCGCAGCGCCTGCAGCACCGCCGCGCCGCTCTGCAGCGAGATCTCCCGCTCGCTGGACCAGCCTCCCATCAGCACCGCCACCCGGCCGAATTCGCTCGCGTTCACGGCAGCCGCTCCCCCACGATATGCACCTCGCGCTGCAGCTCCACCCCGTGCTTCTCCAGCACCACCGCCTCCACCCGCTCGATGAGCGCCTCGATGTCCGCCGCGCTGGCGCCGCCGCTGTTGATTATGAAGTTGGCGTGCTTGGTGGATACCCGGGCGCCACCGATGCTCGCCCCCTTCAGCCCCGCCGCCTCTATAAGGCGCGCCGCATGGTCGCCGGGGGGGTTGCGGAACACCGAACCGGCGCTGGGCAGGCCGGTGGGCTGGGTGGCGCCGCGCCGCTCCAGCAGGTCGCGGACGCGCTGCCGGGCCGCCCGCGGATCGCCGCTCTCCAGCTGCAGCGTGGCAGCGCAGAACCACTCCCCCGGCGGACCCTGCACACTGCGGTAGCCGATCCGGTACTCGGCGGGATCACGCCGCCTCTGCACCCCCTGCCGGTCCACGGTCTCCACCCCGGCCACCAGGGCCCAGGTCTCACCGCCGAAGGCTCCGGCATTCATCTGCAGGGCGCCCCCCATGGTGCCCGGGATCCCGGCCAGGAACTCCGCGCCGGTGAGCCGCTCCTGGGCGCAGAAGCGGGCCACGCGGGGGCACGGCACGCCGGCCTCCACCCGGATCCGGTCCCCCTCCAGCCGCTCCAGGGCGGAGAGCCGTCCGGTTGTGTGAATCACGGTGCCGCGGATCCCGCCGTCGCGCACCAGCAGATTGCTGCCCAGCCCCAGCCAGAACAGCGGCTCGTCCGGTGGCAGGCTGCGCAGCAGGGCCGCCAGATCGTCGCGGTCCGCAGGCTCGTAGAAGCGCTGCGCCGGACCGCCCACGCGCCAGGTGGTATGACGCGCCATCGGCTCCTGCTCGCGCATGGTGCCGCGCAGTGCCGGCGGGGCGGGACAGGCCATCACTTTGCCGCCTCCCTGCCGAGCTGCTCCGGGAGCGCGGCGGCAGCCGCGCCGATGCTGCCGGCCCCGAGGGTGAGCAGGATGTCGCCATCCCGCAGGATGTTGTCCAGCACCTGCGGGAGCTCCTCCAGCTGCTCCACGAACACCGGCTCCACATGGCCGCGGCTGCGGATGGCGCGGCACAGGCTGCGTCCGTCAGCGCCGGCGATGGGCTTCTCCCCGGCGGGATAGACCTCCAGCACCAGCGGAACATCGGTCCGGGAGAGCACCTGCGCGAAGTCGTCCAGCAGATCCCGGGTGCGGGTGTAGCGGTGCGGCTGGAAGGCCAGCACCAGGCGTCGGCCGGGCCAGCCCTGGCGGATGGCCTCGATGGTGGCCGCCACCTCGCGGGGATGGTGGCCGTAGTCGTCC
>DRMK01000105.1 GCA_011322575.1 Gammaproteobacteria bacterium | reverse complement strand
GAGGCACCAGCCGGCCGTGGACCCGCCGGCCTTCACCGTAGATCCCGATGTCCCCCACTTCCGGCTGGGCGCAGCCGTTGTGACAGCCGCTGACGCGCAGCCGCAGGTCGCTGGCGCCGCCGTGCAGCTTGGGGGCGGCCGCCTTGGAGGCGGTGATGCCCAGACGGCAGGTGGATGTTCCCGGACAGGAGACCACGTTGTCTCCCGGTGTCGGCCTGCCCAGATTCAGCTCCGCCAGCTCGCTGTAGATCTGTTCGATCTGCTCCTGAGCCACCTCCAGCAGCAGGAGGTTCTGCTCCTGGGTGCAGCGCAGCAGATCGATGCGGAACCGTTCCGCGATGCGGGCGATCCCGCGCAGGGTGGCCACATCCAGCTCCCCCAGGGGGACGCTCACCGGAAGCACGAACCGTCCTGCCTGTTTCTGTTCCATCACGTCGCGCAGGTTGACCAGGGGCGGCGGCGCGTCGCCGGCCCCGTTGCCGGCCCATTCACCCGTCGGGGTGGGCTCGTTCCGGAAAGCGGCGCGGGTGCGGGAGAGCTCCTCCCGGTATCTCTCCAGAAACCCCTCCACGCCAAACCGCTCCACGAGAAACTTGAGACGGGACTTGGCGCGCCGCTTGCGGTCGGAGTAGCGGTTGTGCAGGGCGATGACCGCCTCGAGCACCGGCAGCAGCTCCTGCTGCCCGACGAACTCCTCCAGCACGATGGCGTGGCGCGGCTTGTGCCCCAGCCCGCCGCCGGCCAGCACGCGGAAGCCGGGTTGGCCGTCGCGCCAGGTGGCGATGACCCCCACGTCGTTGATCATCCCCTGGGCGCAATCCTGCTCGCAGCCGGAGAAACTGAACTTGAACTTGCGCGGCATCGCCTGGGTGAGCGGGTTGCGCAGGAAGCGCCCCTGGGCGGCGCGCACGAATGGCTCCACATCCACATGCTCGCGCGGGCAGATCCCGGCCAGATGGCACTTGGTGATGTTGCGCACCGTGTTGCCGCACGCCTCGCGGGTGGTGAGGCCGGCCTCCCCCAGGCGGCGCATCACCCTGCCGGTCTCGGCCACCGGCACGAAGTGCAGCTGGATGTCCTGCCGGGTGGTGATCTCCGCCTTGTCGTACCGGGCGTGCTGCTCCACGATCTCCGCGATGGCCTTCAGCTGGGCCGGGGTCACGTCGCCGCCCGCCAGCTTGATGCGCACCATGTGGAGCCCCGGCTGGCGCTGGCCGTAGATGCCGTGCTGCAGGCGGAACGCCATGAAGCGGTCGGCGTCCATGTCGCCATCCAGGAACGACTGCAGTCCTGCCTCGTAGCGCCCTATCTCTTCAAAATCGACTATGTTGCTCATGCCGGCTCCAGGGGGAGAAAATTCAACATTATAACAGAGCTTGCGGGATTTCAGCGCCCGTAGCGGCGCTGTACGTACTCGTCCACCAGGTTCCGGAACTCGCTGGCGATCCCCTCTCCCTTGAGGGTGACCCTCTTCTCTCCGTCGATATAGACCGGCGCCACCGGGGTCTCGCCGGTGCCCGGCAGGCTGATGCCGATGTCCGCATGTCTGCTCTCGCCGGGGCCGTTCACCACGCAGCCCATCACCGCCACGGTCATCCTCTCCACGCCGGGGTAGCGCTGCCGCCAGAGGGGCATCTGCTCCTGGATGTGGCGGTCTATCTCCCCTGCCAGCCGCTGGAAGAAGCTGCTGCTGGTGCGGCCGCAGCCGGGGCAGGCCACCACCACCGGGGAGAAGGCGCGCAGCTCCAGGCTCTGCAGGATCTCCTGCGCCACGGTAACCTCACGGGTGCGATCTCCCCCCGGTTCCGGGGTGAGGGAGATGCGGATGGTGTCGCCGATCCCCTCCTGCAGCAGGACCGCCAGGGCCGCGGTGGAGGCGATGATCCCCTTGGAGCCCATGCCGGCCTCGGTCAGCCCCAGGTGCAGGGGGTAGTCGCAGCGCTCCGCCAGTCGGCGGTACACGGCGATCAGATCCTGCACCCCGCTCATCTTGCAGGAGATGATGATGCGGTCGTGGGGCAGACCCAGCTGCTCCGCCCGGGCGGCGCTCTCCAGCGCGGAGCGGATCAGCGCCTCGTGCATGATCTCGTTGCCAGGCAGGGGCTCCGGGCGGCGGGCATTTTCGTCCATCAGGCGGCCCGGCATCTCCTGGTCCAGGCTGCCCCAGTTGACCCCGATGCGGACCGGCTTGTCATGTTTGCAGGCGATGCCGATCATGGCGGCGAACTGCTCGTCACCTCTCGCGCCTCGTCCCACGTTGCCAGGGTTGATGCGGTACTTGGCCAGGGCGGCAGCGCACTCGGGGTACTCCGCCAGCAGCCGGTGGCCGTTGAAGTGGAAGTCGCCCACCAGCGGTGTGTCGATCCCCAGGGCGTCCAGGCGGCGGCGGATGTCGGCCACCCGGGCGGCGGCCGCGGCGCTGTTGACGGTGATGCGCACCAGCTCCGAACCCGCCTCGGCGAGCTGCGCTACCTGCCGGGCGGTGGCCGCGGCGTCGGCGGTGTCGGTGTTGGTCATGGACTGCACCGCCACCGGGGCATCGCCGCCGATGGTGACGCTGCCGACGGTCACCGGTACGGTGCGGTGGCGTGCTCTGCTCTGGAGTGGCATGTCGGGACGGATCCAATCTGTTTTGGGGCGGGATATTCTATCCCATCGGCGCCTTTTTGGTCAGGCGTGCCTCCAGCATCCGCAGCTGTTCGGGGGTGTTGATGTTGAGAAAGGCCTCCGCGCTGGCGGGGAACTCCACCGCGACGCTGCCGTGCAGCCGGTGCCAGCGGCGTGCCTTCCCCTCCCCCTGTTCCAGATAGCCGGCAAGCGCCGGCTCCGCCTCCTTTCTGAACAGGGCGAACAGCGGCTGCAGGGTCTCTCCGTCGTGCGCCACGCTGCAGGGCGCCCCTGACTCCCGTAGCGCTTCATGCAGGCGCCGGACCAGATCCGCGGGGAGCAGCGGTGCGTCGCAGGGCACCACCGCCAGCTCGGGGGTGGCGCAGCGCCGCAGCGCGGCGGCGATACCCGCCAGCGGGCCGGGGTAGCCGCCGTGCAGATCCCGGATCACCGGGTAGCCGAACTCCCGGTAGCGCTCCAGGTTGCGATTGGCGCTGATGAAGATCTCCCCGACCTGGGGCCGCAGCCGCTGCAGCACATGCGCAAGCAGTGGTTTCCCGGCGAGCCGGATGAGTCCCTTGTCCTCTCCCCCCATGCGCTTGGCGCGTCCGCCGGCGAGGATTACTGCGCTGGGTTCCGTTGGCATGCGGCTGTGCTCCCGCGGTTGGTGGTTGGTGGGAACTGTGAAATAATTGATCGACCGTGTTGGTCGACGAGGTTACCGCAAATGGATGACAACAGGAAGAAGGCGCTGAGTGCCGCGCTCAGCCAGATCGAGAAACAGTTCGGCAAGGGTTCGGTGATGCGCATGGGGGACTCCGGGGCGCTGCATGACGTGGAGGCGATCTCGACCGGATCCCTGGGGCTGGATATTGCGTTGGGGATTGGCGGGGTGCCCAAGGGGCGCGTGGTGGAGATCTACGGGCCGGAGTCCTCCGGCAAGACCACGCTCACCCTGCAGATTATCGCCGAGGCGCAGAAGGGGGGTGGCACCTGCGCCTTCGTGGATGCGGAGCACGCCCTGGATCCGGTCTATGCCGAAAAGATCGGGGTGGATATCGACAACCTGCTGGTCTCCCAGCCGGACACCGGCGAGCAGGCGCTGGAGAT
>DRMK01000104.1 GCA_011322575.1 Gammaproteobacteria bacterium | reverse complement strand
GCTGTTTTTCATCACCATCGGCATGCTGCTCAATGTGCGCCTGCTGCCGGAGATCTGGTTTCCGGTCCTGGCTTTGTTGCTGGTGCTGGTATCGTTCAAGCTGGCGCTGATTACTGCCCTGTGCCGACTAATGGGGTGGGACAGCGCCGTGGCGCTCCGTACCGGTCTGGTGCTCGCGCACGGTGGCGAGTTCGGCTTCGCAATTCTTTCGCTGGCTCTTGGGGCCGGGATGATGCCGGACGAGGCGGGGCAGATCGTGCTGACGGCGCTATTGATCAGCATGGGGCTCGCTCCCTTGCTGCTCAGATATAACGGACGCATTGTATGGCGTTTGCTGCCGGCCACCGCCACCATGAGTCAACAGGGAATCAAGAAGCAGGTGAGCGAATCCAGCCGTAGCTTGAGCGGTCATGTCATCATCTGCGGCTTTGGCCGGGTGGGGCAGAATATCGCCCGTTTCCTGGAGGATGAAAAGATCGACTTCATCGCCACCGATCTGGATCCGGTGCTGGTGCAGAATGCCATCAAGGCCAAGGAGCCGGTGGTCTATGGCGATGCCGCCAACATGGAGATTCTGAAGGCGGCGGGCGTGGAGCGGGCCGCTGCGCTGGTGATCAGCATGAACGATGACGCCACGGCGCTCAAGATTCTGCGCCGGGTGCGCATGATTAACGATACCATACCGATCCTGGTGCGCAGCCGGGACGACGCCAATCTGCGGCAGCTCCAGGATGCGGGGGCCACGGAGGTGGTGCCCGAGACCATGGAGGCCAGCCTGATGCTCTCCTCCCTGCTGCTCATGACCCTGAAGGTTCCCATGTCACGCCTGTTCTTCAAGATGCGCCAGGTGAGGAAGGGCCGCTACGCCCTGCTGCACCGGGTGTTGCCGGGAGAGGAGGCCATGGCCGCAGTACCGGCCGGAGGGAGCGTGGAGGAGCACTGGACCATCGAGCTGGCCGACGGCATGTGGGCCGACGGGCACAGCATAGCGGAGCTCGGTCTGGAGGAGCTGCCGGTGACGGTAACGGTGCTGCAGCGTGACGAGAACCGGATCCCCAACCCGCCGCCGGACACGGTGCTGCGGACGGGGGACACACTGGTACTGTTTGGCACTCCCTCCGCCCTGGAGCGGGCGGAGAGGATCCTGCGCCGGGCGCCGGAGTAGGTTGCCTTTACCGGGGAAGCCCCCCCTTTACAACTCTCCCGGCCGCCGTGAACCGGCGGCCGCAACGCGCGTCAGCCCGGCGAACTCCTCCAGGGAGATCTGCTCCGCGCGCCGCCCCGGATCGATGCCGGAGGCGGAGATCTGCTCTGCGTCGAGCATCCCGCGCAGGGTGTTGCGCAGGGTCTTGCGGCGCTGGGAAAAGGCCCTGCTCACCAGCCGGGAGAACAGCTCCCGATCCGGTATCTCCACCGGCGGGCGCGGGTGCGGCAGCAGGCGGATGACGGCCGACTCCACCCGGGGAGCCGGGGTAAATGCCCCCGGCCCCACGCTGAACAGCATCTCCGTCCGGCAGTGGAGCTGCGCCAGCACGCTCAGGCGGCCGTAGGTCTTGCTTCCGGGCGGGGCGGTGATGCGTTCCACCAGCTCCCGCTGCAGCATGAAGTGCATGTCCCGGATGCAGTGGAGCTGGCCGAACAGGTGGAACAGCAGGGGCGTGGAGATGTTGTAGGGGAGGTTGCCGAACAGCCGGATCCCGTCCGGCGGCCGGCGCAGGCTGCAGAAGTCGAACTGTAGCGCATCCGCAGAGTGGATGGCGAGCTCGCCCAGTCCGGCGCACTCGTCGCGCAGGAGGGGGATGAGATCCCGGTCCAGCTCCACCACGGTAAGCCGTTTCGCAAGCGGCAGTATCTCTCTGGTGAGGGCGCCCGGGCCGGGTCCGATCTCCACCAGGGTCTCGCCGGGGCGGGGATCGATGGCGGTGACGATACGCCGCACTACGGCGGCATCGTGCAAGAAGTTCTGGCCGAACCGTTTGCGGGCGCGGGGCTGTTTCATCGGGCTGCCTGCTGAACCATCTCCAGGGCGGTTTGCAGCGCGTACTCCAGGCTGCCGCAGGATGCCCGGCCGCTGCCGGCCAGCTCCAGCGCGGTGCCGTGGTCGACCGAGGTGCGGATGATGGGCAGCCCCAGGGTGATATTGGCCGCCCGTCCAAAGCCCAGGTGTTTGAGCACCGGCAGCCCTTGGTCGTGGTACATGGTGAGCACCACATCCGCCTCCTCCAGATATTGCGGGATGAACAGGCTGTCGGCCGGGAGCGGCCCGCGCAGCCGCAGGCCCTCGGCACGCAGCCGCTCCAGCACCGGCTGGATGACCTCCTGCTCCTCGCGGCCGAGATGGCCATCCTCCCCAGCGTGGGGGTTGAGGCCGCTGACCAGGATGCGCGGCGCCGCGGAGCAGAAGTAGCGCGCCATCTCCCGGTGCAGGATCCGGATGGTCCTCTCCAGATGTTCCCCGGTGATGGTGCCGGCCACCTTGTTCAGCGGTAGGTGGGTAGTGGCCAGCGCCACGCGCAAACCCTCAGTGGCCAGCATCATCACCACCTGGGAGGTGTTGGTCAGGGCCGCAAGATATTCGGTGTGGCCGGTGAAGGGGATCCCGGCCGCATTTATGATCCCTTTGTGTACCGGTGCGGTGACCAGGGCGGAGAACTCCCCCTCCAGGCAGCCCCGGATCGCCAGCTGCAGGCTCTCCAGCACATATTCGGCGTTGGCGCGGTTCAGCTCTCCCGGAATGGCGGGGGCGCGCAAGGTTACCGGCAGTACCGCAAGCTCTCCGCTCCGCTGCGGCCGGGGTGGCAGATGAGGCCGGTAGAGGGTTAGGCTGAGGGGTAGGCCGAGCCGCCGGGCGCGCTCCTCGAGCAGCCCCGGATCGGCTACCACCACCCGTTCCCAGGCAGCGGGGCGTTGGGCCAGCTGGATGCAGAGATCCGGGCCGATTCCGGCCGGTTCTCCGGCGCTGATGACGACTCGGCCGCTATTCCGGTTCGGTGGATTTTCCGGCAAGGCGGTTTTCCACGTAGGCTTCGTCGCGCAGCTGGCGTAGCCAGTTGCGGGTCTCCTCCTCGATCTTGCGCTGGCGGATCAGCTCGCGGATCCTGCTGCGCTGGCTCTTGCCCTGATCGTCGTGGGCGCGCCGCGCGAGCACCTGGACGATGTGCCAGCCGAACCGGGTCTGGAACGGTTCGCTGATCTGGCCCGGCTCCAGGCGGTTCATCTGTTGCTCGAACTCGGGAACCATGCTGCCCGGATCCACCCAGCCCAGATCCCCGCCGTTGGCCGCGGAGCCAGGATCCTGGGAGTTGGAGCGGGCCAGGGAGGCGAAGTCGTCGCCCGACTGGATGCGCTGCCTGAGCTGCTGCAGGCGGTTCTTGATCTCCTCTATGCTGTTCACCTCGTCGGGGCGCAGCAGGATGTGGCGTGCGTGGGTCTGGGTTATGGTCTGGCTCTTCTCGTCACGCACCTCCACCAGCTTGATGATGTGAAACCCGCTCGGGCTGCGGATCAGGTCGCTGATCTCCCCTGGCTGCATTTCCGCCACCACGTCGGCGAATATGGTGGGCAGCTGGCCCGCCTTGCGCCACCCCAGGTCACCGCCCTGCAGGGCCTGGGAGTCATCCGAGACGGCGATGGCGGTCCGGGCGAAATCCGCTCCGCCGCGCAGCTGCTGGAGTACCTCCAGGGCCCTTTCCCGCACCTTCCGGATCTGCTCCGGGCGGGCCGCTTCCGGCAATGCGATGAGGATATGGGCCAGATGGTAGGCCTTGTTGGTGGCCCCCTGCGCCTCCAGATTGGCCAGGAAGTTGTCGATCTCCTCATTGGTTACGGTTACGCGGCTGTCGATCTGGCGCTGGCGCAGCCGGTTGATGGCAATGTCGTTGCGCAGGCTCTCCCGGAAGCGGGTATAGTCGTAGCCATCTTTCTCCAGTGCCTCGCGGAACTGCTCCAGGGTGAGGCCGTTCTGGGTGGCGATGTTGCGCATCGCCCGGTTCAGCATCTCGTCATTCACCTTTATGCCGGCGCGGCGCGCCAGCTGCATCTGCAGCCGCTGCACGATCAGGTTCTCCAGCACCTGCCTGCGCAGCAGGGAATCGGGCGGCGGGGTGGTGCCGTTCTGCCGCAGCCGATCCCTGATCTCCCTGGTCTGGCGCCGTAGCTCGCCGCTGGTGATCACGTCGTCGTTTACCACCGCGGCGATGGATTCCAGCTCCATCTCCTGTTCCAGCGGCGCTGCTCCGGCCAGCGCTGCCGGAAGGATCAACATGGCGGCGGCGAAAATGCTCTGGAGTCTGTTCATCGAATTTGACAATCCCTACTCGAGAGGGGAATACCCTAGGATACCATCTTTCAACAGGGAGTCGATTTGCTCGCCGTTGATGCTGGAGAGCCCCTTCAGCTCCAGATTGACATAGATTGCGCGGTCCAGTTTCGCGGTGGACTCCTTGCGGAACTCCCGGCCCACCAGGCGCGCTGCCCAGCAGCAGCTGTCGTAACCCAGGCCGAGCAGGGTCTCGCGGGTCTGTTCCGCATCCAGATCATGGTTCCAGCGGCCCAGCAGGTGCCAGTTGCCGCCCAGCTCCCACACGCCGGATATATCCAGCTGCCTGTAGCGGTAGCTGTTCTGCGAAGGGTTGTATTGATGGCGGTAGTCGATGGTGAACAGGTGGCGCGGGTCGCGCCGGTACTGCAGCCTGCCGGAGAGGCGCCGGCTGCGTTCGCTGCGCGGATCCCAGATCAGCGAGCTGTCCAACGACCAGTGATTGGGGAGGCGCAGCGCCAGCTCCGCCGCCGTATCGGAGCTGGCCGAACTCTCCGTGGCGGCGTCCGGGTCCAGGGTCACCCGGCGCTCGCCGAAATAGGCGATCTGGCCGATGCTGGCGGCAAGCCGCTCCAGGCCGCTGCCGCTCTCCAGGAAGCGGGTGGTCAATCCGATGCTCAGCTGGTTGGCGTCGTTGATCCGGTCCACGTTGGTGAAACGGTTCTCCCGGAACAGCTGGGCGTAGTCGAAGGTGTAGCTGGCGGTATCGAAGTTGGGCAGGCCGCTCTGGTCCCGGTACGGCACGTAGAGATAGAACAGCCTCGGCTCCAGGGTCTGCAGCATGGTGCGCCCTCTCCACCCGGTAACGCGCTCCAGGTACAGGCCGCCGTCCAGGCTGAATACGGGCAGGGTGCGGGCGGGTGTGGGCGCCATTCCGGCGGGGGTCCTGTCCAGCTGGTAGAGGGTATGCTGCAGGGTGAAGCGCGGGATGAGGAAGGCGGCGGCGGTGCGCAATGGATAGCTGATTCCGGCGCCGGCATGGAGGCGCGAACCGGTGGGCTGCCGGGCGTCATCCTGGAAATAGATGTACTCGGTGGAGAGGTGGTAGTTGAGGCTGTTGTCCCGTTGCCTGCCGATGTAGCGCAGCCCTATCTGGGGGAGCTTCTGGTAGGGGGGGGTGGTGCCCAGCAGCATCTGGTAACCCAGCAGCATGCCCGACAGCTGCCAGTTCCGGTCCCGGTAGGTAAGGGTCAGGCGCCGCTCCTGGTGGGTGGTGGTGTTGGGATTGTAGCTCTCCCCCATATCCAGAAAGTAGTCGGCGTCGCTTACGTAATTGAAGTCCACGGCGCCCGACCAGCGGTTCGAAAAGATGGTGTGGTGGCGGAACTGCAGCATGGAGCGACTCATTCCGAAGAGCTGGTCGTCCGGCAGATACCCGGTCTTCATCTCTCCACGGCTGGTGGTGGTGAGGTAGCGCAGTCCCAGATTCAGCATCGGGCCGCGCTGGCTGATGATGCGCGGGGTGATGGTGGCGTCGTAGTTGGGGGCCATGTTCCAGTAGTAGGGTACTGCAATGTCGGTGGCGCCCCGCGCCAGGTCGAGCCTGATATCCGGCATCAGGAAGCCGGACATGCGTTGCTCGGTAGCGGGGAAGGCGAGGTAGGGAAAGTAGAACAATGGCAAGCGCCGGAACCATACCGACACGTTGCGCGCGGTCCCCATTCTCAGCTCCCGGTTGATGCGGATCTCGCTGGCGCGCAGTTGCCAGTCGATCCGCCCAGGGTTGCAGGTGGTGTAGCGCACCTGCTCCATGCTGGTCAGGTTCTCTTCCTGTCTGGTAACCCGGGCGGCGGTGCCGTGGGCGTGCTGTTCTGGGAGGCGGTAGCGGACATTCTCAAAACTGCCGTACAGGCTCCGCAGATCCAGGCGGGCGGTCTCGCCGCCCACCTCCAGGGCGCCGTCCCGGTAGCGGACCGCGCCGCTCGCCTCCACCTTCTGGTTGCGCTGGTCGTAGCGCGCCCGGTCCGCGCGCAGGCTGCGTTCCCCCTGCCGAATCTCCACTTCCCCGCTGAGGGTGCTGATCCCCTCCCGGTCGAACTCCGCCCGGTCTGCCTCCAGCTCGACGGGGGCGTCCGGATCGAAGGGCTGCGCCGTCACCGGAGCCTCCTGCGGACCGCACAGGCGCCAGGGTCCGCCAGGCTGCGCCGCCAGGGGATTGCATAGGATCAGCGTGAGCAGCAGCGC
>DRMK01000103.1 GCA_011322575.1 Gammaproteobacteria bacterium | reverse complement strand
GTGGAGGTCATCCGCGAAATCGCCGAGCAGACCAACCTGCTGGCCCTCAATGCGGCTATCGAGGCGGCGCGAGCCGGTGAATCTGGGCGCGGATTTGCCGTGGTCGCCGACGAGGTGCGCAGCCTGGCGATTCGTACGCAGGAGGCAACTAGGGAAATTCAACAGATGATTGAGCAGATCCAGAAGGCGACCCTGCGGGCCGTGGGTGTCATGGAGCACAGCCGGGACGAAGCGGGCGCCAGTGCGGAAGAGGCCGGTAAGGTAAGCAGTGCACTGAACGAGATCGCCGAATCCATCGCGCAAATCAACTACACAAACGGGCAGATTGCCTTGGCGGTAGAGGACCAAAGCCGGGTTGCCCGTGCCATACACGGCAATCTGTTGAACATCAATAAGGTGGCGGGGGTTACCGCCAGGGGAGCGACGGAAACCGCAGAGGCGAGCCACTGCCTCTCCCGGCTGGCGGGAGAGATGCAAGGAATGGTGGATCAATTCGGTGAGCGAAAAGTTGTTTGATCGGCTGCGTCGCCGTGGAAGCAAAGAGAGTTGGCATCCAGGGACGGATCGCCGATCGTCACCGACGGGGGATATTGGATTGGGATCGCTTCCAATCTGGAACGTGGCGCAATAACGCAAGTCTGATTTTCCTTCGCTGGCTTTAGAGACAGTTTATAGACTCGCAAGCGATCGAACAAAGCCTTTTGTCTCTGTGTTACCCGTATGCCAAATGCTCCATGCATTGGGGCCGGACCGGTTCCCTTGCAGGGCAGTTCGTGTTGCCAACGGTTGCGGTTCATACATGGTTTGCCGTCGTCCGATATGTCGTGGATCAGTTCGCCATCCACGAATACCCGCTGCCGATTTCCTGTCGCAGCGATGGCTATGCGGTGAACCTGTTGATCGTCTGGTGTAACCGGATCCGGGACGGAGGAGAGCAGATGGAACCCCGGCGCCTTGCGGATGTTGGATAGTCCCGAACCGAAGCGATGGAAAGAGAGGTGGTAGGCACTCAGGTTGCCGCTGATGTACTCGGTGTATCTGCCGCTGCGCTGCCACGAGAAGATGTTTCCGCCGTCGATTCCAAAGGCGTTCCAGAACACCATAGTAAGTCCGTTATCGGTAAGTGAGCGGTAGTCGAATTCGATAAGATAGGGTTCGCGGAACTCCTTGCGCCACCAGATGTTTCCCTTGGGGTTCTCCTTGCCAGGGTGAAATGATTCGACCAGCAGTTTGCCCTCTTGGATGCGGGCCCGAATGTCGCCCTCTCTTAGCCACCCCTTAAGATCGCTCGAGAAATCCTCTGTGGCCAGCAGCTGGCCTCGCTCGTAGCCAGGTATGGTTACAGTGCTGGACACGATTTCCGCTGCCATGGCGACCGGGAAGATACCGGCCCAGAGCAGCAGGATAGGGGTTGTAAGATGGCGGCTACCGCGCATCGCAATCCAGATAGTGCTTGATGGTGGCTGCCACCTTCTCCTGCAGCCGGGGATCCTCCAGCGGGCGGTTGTGTCCGTCGGTGATGAAGAAGATGTCCTCGGCGCGCGCGCCGATGGTTGCGATCTTGGCGTTCTGTATGACCACGCCATGCTCGCGCAGGGCGAATCCCAGTCTTGCCAGCAGTCCGGGGCGGTCGGCGGTGACCACCTCCATTATGGTGCGCCGGTTGGCCCTGTCGGGCATGAAGCTTACCGTGGTGGGGATGGGGAAGCACTTCAGCTGGCGCGGGGTACGGCGGCTGACCTGTCCGCCTCGCTCCCCCTGTTTCAACCCTTCTTGCAGGCTGGCCATGATCTCCTGGCTGCGGCGCGCGCTACTGATGGGTTCGCCGTTTCCTTCCAGTACCGTAAGGGTGTTCAGGGTGTAGCCGTCACGTGAGGTGATGATGCGTGCGTCCACCACGGTCAGGCCGTTCTGCTCCAGCAGGGAGGTGGTGAGCGCAAACAGGTTCTGCTCCACCCGAGTATAGATGAATATGCCGGTGCCGCCGCGCCGCGTGGTCTGGCGCATCAGCACCAGGGGGAGGTCCCCCTCGTCGCATCCCAGGATGGCGCGGGTATGCCAGACGATCTCGTCGGCAGAGTAGCGCAGGAAATAGTCGTCGTCGAAGCTGTTCCAGAGGGTCTCGAAATCGGGGCGCGGAAGGCTGTGCTGACGCAGCTGGCGGCGCGCCTGCTCCTTGATCACCGCGATGCGCTCCTGCTGCAGCGGCTGGTCGGTGGTGCCAAGGCGCAGGATGCGCTTGGTGCCGTTGTACAGCTCCGCCAGCAGGGCGTTTTTCCAGCTGTTCCATGCCTCCGGGCTGGTGGCGCGGATGTCCGCCACGGTAAGCAGGTAGAGGTGATCCAGCCGCTCCACCTCCCCCACCTGCAGCGCAAATTCACGAATCACGTCGGGGTCGCTGATGTCCTTGCGCTGGGCGGTCATGGACATCACCAGGTGGTTTTTCACCAGCCAGGTCACCAAGCCGGTGTGGTAGGGTCCGAGCCCGTGGCTGGCGCAGAACCGTTCCGCATCCACCGCGCCCAGCTTGGAGTGATCGCCGCCGCGCCCCTTGCCTATGTCGTGGAACAGGGCCGCGATGTAGAGGATCTCCGGATTGGGCAGGGTGGAGATGATGCGGTTGCAGAGGGGAAATTCGTGGGCGTAACTGGGTACCGTGAAGCGGCGCAGGTTGCGCAGGGTGACCAGGGTGTGTTCGTCCACCGTATAGACATGGAACAGGTCGTGCTGCATCTGGCCCACAATACGGGAGAACTCCGGCAGATAGGCGGCCAGGATGCCGTAGCGGTTCATGCGCCTGAGCTCCCGGGTGACCCGGTGCGGCTGCCGCAGGATCTGCAGGAACAGCTCCCGGTTGCGCTGTTCGGCGCGGAACCGGTCGTCGATCAGGTGGCGGTGCTCGCGTACCAGGCGTATGGTGCCGGCGCGCACGCCGATCAGCTTCGGGTGCCGTTGCATGGTCAGGAACAGCTCCAGCAGGGCGGATGGGCGGCGCCTGAACAGCGCTGGATCAACCACCTCCAGGAACCCCTTGCGGGACTGGAAGTGGCGGTTGATGGGCTCCGGACGGGCCGGCTCCTCCCGGTACAGGATCTCCTCCTGAAACAGCTGCAGCAGCATCTCGTTGAGCCGGCTCAGCTCCATCACGGTCCGGTAGTAGCGCTTCATCAGCTGCTCGACCGCCAGCTCCCGTTCGCTGTCGCGGTAGCCGAAGCGGGCGGCCAGGGTGCGCTGGTGATCGAACAGCAGCCGCTCCTCGCCGCGTCCGGTGATGGCGTGCAGTCCGAACCGGATCTGCCAGAGAAAGGATTGCCCCTCCATCAGGGCACGGTACTCCTGCTCCGTGAGGAAGCCGTGGCCCACCAGATCGTGCAGGGTGGTGGATGCCCCGAAGTGGCGCTTGGTGATCCAGCCGATCATCTGGATGTCCCGCAGACCTCCCGGTCCGCTCTTGATGTTGGGCTCCAGGTTGTAGGCGGTGTCATGGTACTTGTGATGGCGCCGGATCTGCTCTTCCCACTTGGCGGCGAAGAAGGCGATGTCGGGCCAGATGGCATGGGGACCGGTGCGCTCGTGCAGCTCCCGCAGCAGCGGTTGCGAACCGGCAATCAGCCGGGACTCCATCAGATTGGTGGCGATGGTGATATCCTGGACCGCCGCGGTTACGCACTCCTCCAGGGAGCGCAGACTGTGCCCCACCTCCAGCCCCACGTCCCAGAGGGCGGTCAGGAACTTCTCGAACCTCTCCAGCAGGGTGGGGGCGTTATCCCGCTTGAGCAGCAGGATGTCTATATCGGAGCAGGGATGAAGCTCGCCGCGCCCGTAGCCGCCCACTGCGATCAGCGCAGCCTCCCCGTCACAGCCGGCAAAATGGATCTGCCAGAGCCGCTGCAACACCTGGTCCACCGCCCGCGCGCGGCCATACACCAGCTGCTCCACGGGCGCCCCGGCGTCAAACTGCCTCTCCAGGCTCTTGCGGGTCTCCTGCAGGGCCGCGCGCAGCAGCGGGACCGGGGCGTCACCCCTCCCCAGTCTCCGGTCGAGATGCCTGGTATCGAACGGGATGTCGGCGGCAAGACCGGTCATGGCTCCTCTTTCGGGCAGAGGGTCAGTACCTCCACCCCCTCTCCGGTGACCAGTACGGTGTGTTCCCACTGGGCCGAGAGGCTGTGGTCCTTGGTGACCACGGTCCAGCCGTCCGCCAGCAGGCGCACCTCGCGGCGCCCGGCGTTCACCATCGGTTCGATGGTGAAGGTCATGCCGGGCTCCAGGAGCACGCCGGTGCCACGCTCCCCGTAGTGCAGCACCTGCGGCTCCTCGTGGAATCCGCGTCCGATGCCGTGGCCGCAGTATTCGCGCACGATGGAGCAGCCGTTTCTCTCCGCGTGGGTCTGAATCGCGTGGCCTATGTCCCCCAGGCGCGCCCCGGGGCGCACAACCCCGATCCCCTTTTCCAGGCACTCGCGGGCGATGCGCACCACGCGCCTGGCCAGCACCGAGGGCTCTCCGACGAAAAACATCCTGCTGGTGTCTCCGTGGTAGCCATCCTTGATCACCGTTACGTCTATGTTGATGATGTCCCCACTCTTGAGTTTTCTGGCCCCCGGAATGCCGTGGCACACCTGGTGATTCACCGAGGTGCAGATGGATTTGGGAAAACCGTGGTAGTTCAGCGGGGCCGGAACCGCCTGCTGCACCCTGGTGATATAGTCGTGGGCGATGCTGTCCAGCTGTTCCGTGGTGATGCCGGGCCGCACATGGGGACGCAGGAACTCCAGCGCCTCGGCGGCCAGCCGGCCGGCCACGCGCATCTTCTCAATCTCTTCGCTGTTCTTGATGATTATGCTCATGTAACTGGATGGGTCACGGGTTGGAGAAAACAGGCGCTGGTCTCCGCTTCCGGGTGGCGCGACCATCGCGCCCCCGGGCGAAACATTCGGGTTAGCGAATTGTTGTCATAGCCGGATTATGGTATAAAGCGCACGCCTCGTTGGCAAATCCGGTTTTCCGTCCCGCGGGCGGCGAACCAAAATACACACATGCACCGTCACGTGCGGCAGGGTGCCCGGTAGCAAGGGTTGCCGCATGGGGTGCATGGAGGAGCAACCCATACAGGAGAACGATCCATGACCAACGTATCCATGCGTGAGATGCTGGAGGCCGGTGTTCACTTCGGCCACCAGACCCGCTACTGGAATCCCAAGATGGCGCCTTACATATTTGGCGCCCGCAACAAGATCCACATCATCAATCTGGAGAAGAGCGTGCCGCTGCTCCAGGAGGCCCTGAACTACCTCGGCTCGGTGGTCGCCAGGAAGGGAACCGTGCTGTTCGTGGGAACCAAGCGCGCCGCCCAGAACGCCATCAAGGAGCAGGCGGAGCGCTGCGGTATGCCCTACGTGAACCACCGCTGGCTGGGCGGGATGCTGACCAACTACAAGACCGTCAAGCAGTCCATCAAGCGTCTCAAGGATCTGGAAGCGATGAGGCAGGATGGCACCTTCGAGCGCATGAGCAAGAAGGAGGCGCTGATGCTGGGCCGGGAGCTGGCCAAGCTGGAGCGCAGCCTGGGCGGCATCAAGGAGATGAAGGGGTTGCCGGAAGCGCTGTTCGTGATCGACGTGGGATACGAGAAGATTGCGGTGCGCGAGGCGCAGACCCTTGGGATCCCCGTAGTGGGCGTGGTGGACACCAACAACTCCCCGGAAGGTGTAGAGTATGTGATCCCTGGCAACGACGACGCCATCCGCGCCATCCAGCTCTACACGCGCTGCGCGGCGGACGCCATCCTCACCGCGCGGGCATCTGTGGTCGCCCTGGCGGAGGCGGAAGGTAGCGCGGACGACTTCATCGAGGTGGAGGAGGCCGAGGCCTCTGCCGTGACCGCCGCCGAGCCAAAACCGGCAAAGGGCAGGAAGACTGTGGTTGTCAAAAAGGAGCGGCCCGCCGGACAGGAAGAGGGGGCCGCAAAGAGCAGTGGAAAGAAAGAGGCCGCCCCTTCCGGCGGCAGCAAAGAGGCTGCGGACAAGCCGGACGATCTGACCCGTATCGAGGGTATCGGGCCAAAGATCTCCGGGATTCTGAACAACAGGGGAATAACCAGTTTTGCCGCGCTGGCGGCCATGGAGCCGGAGGCCATCAAGGAGCTTCTCGTGGCTGAGGGCACCCAGTACAACCGCGCCGACCCCACCACCTGGCCCAAGCAGGCGGAGTATGCCGCCAAGGGGGAGTGGGATGCCCTGAAGAGGTGGCAGGATGAGCTGGACGGGGGGCGTGTGGCCAGCTGAGCCGTATTGCGGCAGCTCTGGCATACAAGCATATCGGACATACGATTTTTTCAGAGGTAAGGCATGACGATTACAGCTTCGATGGTGAAGGAACTGCGCGAGCGCACCGGCGCCGGGATGATGGAGTGCAAGAAGGCGCTGGTGGAGAGCGGTGGCGATATCGACGCCGCCATCGAGTTTCTGCGCAAGAGCGGGCAGGCCAAGGCGGACAAGAAGGCGGGGCGTACCGCGGCGGAGGGGCGCATCGTGATCCGCAGCAGCAGTGACGGGCGCAGGGCCGTGATGGTGGAGATCAACTGCGAGACCGACTTCGTGGCCAGCGACGACAACTTCACCAGCTTTGCCGAGGGCGTTGCGGATCTGGTGCTGGAGCGGCAACCGGCGGATCTGGAGAGCCTGCTGGCCGCCCCCATGGGGGAGGGCAGCGTGGAAGAGGCGCGCAAGGCTCTTATTGCCAAGATCGGTGAGAATATCACCGTGCGCCGTTTCGAGAGCATGGAGGTCTCCGGGGTGCTGGGGCAGTACCTGCACGGCAGCCGTATCGGGGTGCTGGTGGACCTGGAGGGGGGCGACGCCGGACTTGCCAGGGATGTGGCGATGCACATAGCGGCCAGCAGGCCGGTCTGCATCAGTGCCGATCAGGTGGATCCCCAGCTGATCGAGAAGGAGAAGGAGATCTTCCGCGCCCAGGCGGAGGAGAGCGGCAAGCCGCCCGAAATCGTCGAGAAGATGATCAGCGGCCGGATCAACAAGTATCTGAAGGAGATCACCCTACTGGGCCAGCCGTTCGTGAAGAACCCCGACGAGAGTGTGGAGAAGCTGCTCGCGCGCGAGGGCGCCAGCGTGAGGAGCTTTGCGCGTCTCGAGGTGGGCGAGGGGATCGAGAAGAAGAGCGAGAACTTTGCAGAAGAGGTGATGGCCCAGGTTCAGGGGAGCTAGCCCGGAGCCATGGGCGGCCCGGCGGAAAACGGCGCACTGGCCTACCGGCGCGTTCTGCTCAAACTGAGCGGCGAGGCGCTAATGGGGGAGGGCAGTTTCGGTATCGAACCGTCGGTCATCCGGCGCACCGCGCTGGAGATAGGCGAGGCGGTAGCGGCCGGCGTGGAGCTGGGTCTGGTGATTGGTGGCGGTAACATCTTCCGTGGTATCGCGCTGGCCCCGGTGGGACTGCACCCGACCACCGCGGACCAGATGGGGATGCTGGCCACCCTGATGAATGCCTTGGCGATGCAGGATGTGCTGGAGCGGGAGGGGATCGAGGCGCGCGTCATGTCGGCGCTGGCCATGCCCGAGGTATGCGAAACCCTGGAGCGGCGCCGCGCCGTGCAGCACCTGCGCAGCGGGCGGGTGGTAATCTTCGCGGCCGGTACCGGCAATCCGTTTTTCACCACCGACTCCGCCGCCAGCCTGCGCGGCATCGAGATGGACGCGGAGCTGGTGCTCAAGGCCACCAAGGTGGACGGCGTGTACTCGGACGATCCGGTGCACAATCCGGATGCGGTGCGCTACAGCCGTCTCACCTATGACGAAGTGCTGGAGCGGGGGCTGAGCGTGATGGATACCACCGCCTTCGTCCTGTGCCGGGAGAGGCGCATGCCGCTGCGGGTGTTCAATATGAACCGGCCCGGCGCCCTGATGCGGATCCTGAGAGGGGCGGATGAGGGAACCCTGATAGAACCGGGAGAGAGCAGATGATTGACGAGATCAGGCAGGATGCAGACAGCAGAATGGCCAAAAGCATCGAGGCTCTCAAGGGAGAACTCGGCAAGTTGCGTACCGGCCGTGCCCATACCAGCCTGCTGGATCACATCACCGTGGAGTACTACGGCAGCGATACCCCTCTCAGCCAGGTGGCGGCCATCAAGGTGGAGGATGCCCGCACCCTTAGCGTCACCCCATGGGAAAAGAACATGGTGGAACCTGTCGAGAGAGCCATCATGACCTCGGATCTGGGGCTCAACCCGGCCACCGCCGGGATGGTAATCCGGGTGCCGTTGCCGCCGCTCACCGAGGAGCGGCGCAAGGAGATGATCAAACTGGTGCGCCACGAAGGGGAGAAGGCGCGCGTGGCGATCCGCAACATACGGCGCGACGCCATCCAGCATCTCAAGACGTTGCTCAAGGAGAAGGAGATTGGCGAGGACGAGGAGCGCCGCGCCCAGGAGGAGATCCAGAAAGTGACCGATCGGTACATACAGCAGGTGGAGCAGCTGCTGCAGGCCAAGGAGAAGGATCTGATGACCATCTAGGTCACAGCCGCCGGTCCCGCCCATGCCCGCCTCCCAACCACCCCGCAGCCAGCCGTCCATGGTGATGCCGCGCCATGTCGCCATCATCATGGATGGCAACGGACGCTGGGCCAGGCAGCGGCGCATGCCCCGCATAGCCGGCCATCGCGCCGGAGTCAAATCGGTGCGCAGGGTGCTGGAGCAGTGCCTCGAGTACGGTATCGAGGCGCTGACCGTATTCGCCTTCAGCACCGAAAACTGGCGCCGCCCGCAGAAGGAGGTGGGGCTGCTGATGGATCTGTTTCTCACCTCGCTGGAGCGGGAGGTGCAGAGGCTGCACCAGCACGACGTGCGGGTGCGCATCATAGGCGATCGGAGCAGATTCCCCGCCAAGCTGCAGAACCGCATCGCCGAGGCGGAACGGCTGACCGCCGGCAACAGCGCGCTCACCTTCACCATCGCCGCCAACTATGGCGGGCGTTGGGACATCACCCAGGCGGTGCGCAGACTGGCGGAATCCGTGGAGCGTGGTGAACTGCGTGCCGGGCAGATCAGCGAAGAGCTGCTGCAGGGCTACCTGGAGCTGGCCGATCTGCCGGAGCCGGATCTGTTCATCCGTACCGGAGGGGAGCAGCGGGTGAGCAACTTCCTGCTCTGGCAGCTCGCCTATACCGAGTTCTATTTCACCGATACCCTCTGGCCGGATTTCGACAAGGAGTCCTTCCTCGCCGCCACCGAGTCGTTCGCTGCGCGGGAGAGGCGCTTTGGCCGCACCAGCGAGCAGGTGGAGCGGCAGCAGGGGGCGCAGTGATTCAGGTTCCCATCCCCCGGCTGCGCCCTCCGCCGTCACCGCGCGGATGACGGCTTCCCAATCCGTGGCCGGCTCCAGCTCCAACCTGAGGCAACGGGTTACCACGGCGCTGCTGCTGGCGCCACTGGTGGTGGCGGCCATTCTCTATCTCCCCCGGGAGCTGTTCTCCCTGCTGCTGGGGGCGATAGTGGCGGGTGGCGGCTGGGAGTGGGCCGCCATGGCGCGCCTCTCGGCGCGCGGTGCATTCCTTGCGGTGCTGGTGGCGCTGTTGCTGGCAACATGGTTTCTGCTGCGGTGGCCGGTGGCCTTGCCCCTGCTGCTGCTCGCCTCCCTGGCGTGGTGGCTGGTGGCCGCTGCATGGGTGGTGCGCTACCCCGCCAGCGCGCGCTACTGGAGCGGCAGCCGCCGGTTGCGGGCGGCGGCAGGTTTTCTGCTGCTGGTTCCGCCCTGGGGGGCGCTGGTGGCGCTGCACGGCGCCGGAGCGCAGGGCCCCTGGCTGGTTCTGCTGCTCATGCTGCTGATCTGGGGTGCAGACAGCGGCGCCTACTTCGCCGGGCGCAGATGGGGCAGGGAGCGCCTGGCTCCCCGGGTCAGCCCCGGCAAGAGCTGGCAGGGACTGTGGGGGGGACTGGCCGTGGCGCTGCTGGTGGCGCTGTTCTCCATGGCGCTGTTCCCTGTTGAGATAGAGAATCAGCTATTTTTTATAATGCTTTGTATGATAACGGTATTGTTCTCGGTGCTCGGCGATCTGACCGAAAGCATGTTCAAGCGTGAGGCGGGGATGAAGGATAGCGGAGATCTGCTCCCCGGCCATGGCGGCCTGCTGGATCGCATCGACAGCCTCACCGCCGCCGCCCCGGTGTTCGTTCTGGGAACGATGGAGGTGTGCCTGTGATCGGGGTCACCATACTGGGCGCCACCGGCTCCATCGGCATCAGCACCCTGGAGGTGATGAAGAGGCACGGTGCGCGCTTCCGGCCGGTGGCGCTTACCGCCAACAGCCAGGTGGAGCGGCTGTTTCAGCTGTGCATCGAGCACCGCCCCGAATATGCGGTGATGGGGGAGGAGGACGCCGCGCAGCGGCTGCGTGAGCGGCTGCGTTCGGTGGCGGTGGACATAGAGGTGCTCTCCGGGACGGAGGGACTGAAACGGGTGGCCACCCTGGAGCAGACCGATTGTGTTATGGCGGCCATTGTGGGGGCTGCCGGGCTGGAGCCGACGCTAGCCGCCGCCCGCGCGGGCAAACGGATCCTGCTGGCCAACAAGGAGGCGCTGGTGATGTCCGGGCGCATATTCATGGATGCGGTGCGCCAGGGAGGAGCGGAGCTGTTGCCGGTGGACAGCGAGCACAATGCCATATTCCAGTGCATGCCGGACGGATTCAGCGGGCTGGCGGGCAGTGGAGTGACCGGGATCCTGCTGACCGCCTCCGGCGGGCCGTTTCGCGATACGCCGCTGGAGCGGTTCGCCGATATCACTCCGGAGCAGGCCTGCGCCCATCCCAACTGGGAGATGGGACGCAAGATCTCGGTAGACTCCGCCACCATGATGAACAAGGGGCTTGAAGTGATCGAGGCCTGCTGGCTGTTCGACGCCGCACCCGAGCAGATCCGGGTGGTGCTGCATCCCCAGAGCGTGATTCACTCCCTGGTGCAGTATAGTGACGGATCGGTGCTGGCACAGTTGGGCAATCCGGACATGCGTACCCCTATCGCCCACGCCCTGGCCTGGCCGGCGCGCATCGACTCCGGGGTGGCGCCGCTGGATCTGGTGGAGGTGGCGCGGCTGGATTTCGGGGAGCCGGATCTGGCCCGCTTCCCCTGTCTGCGCCTGGCTTACCAGGCCGCTGGCGCGGGGGGTACCTGCCCGGCGATTCTGAATGCTGCCAACGAGGTGGCGGTGGCGGCGTTTCTGGAGCGCCGCCTCCGTTTCGACGCCATAGCGCCACTGGTGGAGGAGACCATGCAACGGGTTTCTAGCCGGCCGGCGGATTCGCTCGAGGCGGTGCTGCAGGACGATACCCGCGCCCGCGAGGTGGCGATGCAACTTATCGGCCGGCACGATGGTCTGAGGTGACCATGATGGAAGCGCTCTCTTCGCTGCTATGGTTTCTGGTCGCCATCGGCATCCTGATCACGGTGCACGAGTTCGGCCATTTCTGGGTGGCGCGCCGCCTCGGGGTCAGGGTGCTGCGTTTCTCCGTGGGCTTTGGCCGCCCGTTGTGGCGCTGGCAGAAGGGGCCGGAGGAGACCGAGTATGTGATTGCGGCCATCCCTTTGGGAGGCTACGTCAAGATGCTGGACGAGCGCGAGGGGGAGGTGCCGCAACGGCTGCTGCCGCAGGCCTTCAACCGCCAGCCGGTGGGCAGCAGGATCGCCGTCGTGGCAGCCGGCCCCCTGTTCAACTTCGCATTCGCCATCCTTGCCTACTGGCTGGTGTTCGTTATGGGGGTGGAGGGGCTGCGTCCGGTGGTGGACAAGGTGGCGCCAGACTCCCCGGCGGCGGTCGCCGGTCTGCGCCACGGGGACGAGATCGTCGCCGTGGGAGATAGTTCCACCCCCACCATGAACAGCGTTTTGCAGGCGCTGCTGTACCGGGCCATCGAGGGTGAGAGCACGACACTGCGGGTTCGTGACAGCCAGGGCATGGAGCGGAATCTGATCCTCTCCCTCCCGGCGGTGGGGAAGAAAGCGGGAACGCCGGATCTGCTGGGCGAGATTGGGATCACCCCGCTCCGTCCCCGCCTCGAGCCGCGCATCGATCGGGTAGTAGAGGGCAGCCCGGCGGCCAAGGCGGGGCTGCAGGGCGGTGATCTGGTGGTAGAGGTGGATGGCAGGGAGATCGCCGACTGGAGCGAGCTGGTCCGGCTGATCCACGACAACCCCGGCGCGCCGCTGCGGCTGACGGTGGAGCGTGCCGGAGAGAGGATCACCCTGCAGGTGATCCCGGAGGTGGTGACTACAGGAGAGGGAGAGGAGGGGCGTATCGGCGCCGTGGTTCTGCTGCCACAGGGCCTGCCTCCCGAGTACCGCGCCGTGCAGCAGTATTCCGTGCCGGGCGCGGTGGGCGCCGCGCTGCGCAAGAGCTGGGAGATGAGCGCCATGACGCTGCGCATGCTGGGCAAGATGCTGACCGGCCAGGCATCGCTGGAGAACATCAGTGGTCCCATCACCATCGCCCGGTACGCCGGCTACAGCGCCGCCAGTGGTGTAACCCAGTTCATAGGTTTTCTGGCCATCATCAGCATCAGTCTCGGGGTGATAAACCTGTTTCCCGTGCCGCTGCTGGACGGAGGGCATCTGCTCTACTATCTCATCGAGCTGGTGAAGGGCAGTCCGCTTTCGGAGCAGGCGCAGGCAGTGGGGCAGCAGATCGGAATTGCGCTGCTGGTATCGCTGATGACGCTGGCGTTTTATAACGATATAGTGCGGCTGCTAGAATAAATGGCTTTACCGGACGGAAGCCAAGAATGACAAAGGGGTACCCAATGAGAGCGGTCGCGTGTCTCGCGCTGTTTCTGCTCTGTGGCGCGGCGGCGGCGTTCGAGCCGTTCCTGGTGCGCGACATCCGGGTTGAGGGACTGCAGCGGATAACGGAGGGTACGGTTTACAGCTATCTGCCGCTGAAGGCGGGAGATCGCATGGATGAATCCCTGGCTGAACAGGCGGTCCGGGAACTCTATAAAACCGGCTTCTTCAGCAATGTGCGGCTGGCGCGGCGCGGCGATGTACTGCTGGTAAAGGTTACCGAGCGCCCCTCCATAGCGAGCATCGAGATCTCGGGCAACAAGGAGATCACCACCGACGATATCAAGAAGAGCCTCAAGCAGATAGGCCTGGCCGAAGGTCTGGTGTTCAACCGCTCTACCCTGGAGAGGGTGGAACAGGAGCTGGTGCGCCAGTACTACAACAACGGCAAGTATGCGGTTCGGGTGGAGTCCCGGGTTACGCCCCTGGAGCGCAATCGGGTGGCCATTGCCATAGACATAGCCGAAGGCGAGGTGGCGAGGATCCGGGGCATCAACATCGTGGGTAACCGGGCCTTCACCGAGGAGCGGTTGCTGGACCAGTTCGAGCTGGGGCCAAGCGGACCGTTCTCCTTCCTCTCCAGCAGTGACAAGTACTCCAGGCAACGGCTGGCGGGTGATCTGGAGACGTTGCGCTCCTACTACATGGATCGGGGTTACATCGATTTCAACATCACATCCACCCAGGTTTCCATCACTCCGGACCGGCGCGACGTATATATAACCATCAATGTCAGCGAGGGTGACAAATTCACCATTGGCGACGTCGGGCTGGAGGGGGAGCTGGTGCTGGACAAGCGGGAGCTGCGCAAGCTGATCCCCCTCAAACCGGGTGATACCTTCTCGCGCAAGGAGGTGACGGCAGCCATCAACAGTATAACCGAGCGGATCTCCAACGAGGGGTATGCGTTTGCCAATGTGAACGCCATACCGGAGTTCGACCGCGACGGGCACAGGGTGTCGCTGCGTTTTTTCGTGGATCCCGGCAAGCGGGTCTACGTGCGTCGCATAAATATCCACGGTAATACCAAAACCCGCGATGATGTGATCCGCAGGGAGATGCGTCAGATGGAGGGGGGGCTGCTCTCCATCGAGAAACTGAACCTGTCGCGCAGGCGCCTGAACCGGCTGGGTTATTTTGGACAGGTGAACATCGAGACGCCAGCGGTCCCCGGAACCCCGGATCAAGTCGACGTCAATGTGGGAGTAACGGAGCAGCCCTCGGGATCGTTCAGCGCCGGGATCGGGTATTCCCAGGCGCAGGGTGCGCTGGTCAACGCCAGTATCAACCAGAACAACTTTCTGGGCACCGGTACCTCCAACAGCCTCACCATAAACAACAGCAGGGTGAACACCATCTACAGCTTCTCCTACACCAATCCCTACTACACCAAGGACGGTGTCAGCAGGGGGTTTCGCGCCTTCTACCGGGAGACCAATGCGGGCAACGCCAACGTGGCGCGCTATCTTACCGATGTTTACGGAGGGGGTATCAACTACGGTTTGCCCCTGGACGAGAACAACACCTTCCGTTTTGGACTGGACTACGAGCACACCTATCTCAAGACCACCGACAGGACGCCGCAGGAGTTCCTGGACTTCATCCAAGAGAATGGCGACAAGTACGACGTCTTCAACGCCAGCCTCGGCTGGATCTACGACACCCGCAACCGGGGGCTGTTCCCCACCGATGGTGTACGTAATCGCCTGAACCTGCAGATAGCTATCCCTGGCAGCACCCTGGATTACTACAAGGTGGAGCTGAACCACAAGCGTTACGTCCCGGTGGGAAAGAGATCCACCATTCTGCTGCGGGGAGAGGTGAACTACGGTGGCGGGATGGGAGATCTGAGCGGCCCCCCGCCCTTCGAGTACTTCTACTCGGGTGGCAGCCAGTCGGTGCGCGGGTTCCAGGCCAACTCGCTGGGGCCGCGTCCGGCGGGCGGTGATCCCAGTGACCGCTCCCTCGGCGGCACTTTCGAGACGGTGGCGGGGATCGAGTATATCTTTCCGCCCACCGCCGAGAGCGAAAGCCTGCGCATGACCCTGTTTACCGATGTGGGCAACGTGTTTGCCGGAATCGATGATTTCGATTCCGCACAGCTGCGCTCCTCCTACGGGGTGGGGCTGATTTGGCTAACCCCGGTGGGAGTATTAAAATTGAGCTACGCAAGGCCTCTCTACTACGAATCCGGGGATGACCTCGATCCCATTCAGTTCACTATTGGCGTCGACTACTGACCGCGGGAGAATGTTCTGGTGACTACTGTGAAACATGTTGTGGTGCTTTCCCTCCTTCTGCTCTTCTGCCTGCCGGCGTCGGCTGTGGCGGAGCTGAAGATCGGCGTGGTCAATACTGTCCGTCTGCTACAGGAGTCTCCCCAGGCCAAGGAGTCCCGCAAGAACCTGGAGCGGGAGTTCTCTCCCCGCGAGAAAAAGCTGCGAGAGGATGAAAAGAGGTTCAAGGAGAAGGAGGAGCAGCTGATGCGTGACAGTGCCGTGATGAGCGATGCCAAGCGGCGCAAGGCGGAGCGTGAGTTGCTGGCCATGAAGCGGGAGCTGCAGCGTTCGCAGGATGAATTCCGGGAGGATCTCAACATCCGCCAGAACGAGGAGTTTGGCAAGTTGCAGAAGATTATTTCGCGAATTATCGACGAACTTGCGAAGGAGAAGGGCTACGACCTGATCCTGGGGGAGAATGTTATCCACGCCGCCGAGCATATCGATATTACCTCCGAGATCCTCGAGCGTCTCGGCAAGGAGGCCGGGAAGTAGCGGCGGCTCCCGGCGGCGACATCCGGAACGGGACGGTGGCGGACTATACCCTGGGTAAGCTGGCCGAGATGGTGGGCGGCCAGGTATCCGGGGATCCAGCTCTCACCATCAAAGGGGTGGCCACACTCTCCACTGCAGAGGGGGAGCAGATAGGGTTTCTTGCCAACCCCGCCTATCGCAAGCAGCTTGCCAGCACCAGGGCCGGAGCCGTGATCATCAGGCCAGAGGAGCAGGAGCATTGCTCCACCAACGCGCTGCTGGTGGCCGATCCCTACGCCGCCTACGCGCGGATCGCCGCCCTGTTTCAGAAAGAACCCGGAGGAGAGCAGGGGATCCATCCGGCGGCATGGGTCAGCGGTGAAGCGGAGATCCACGAGAGCGCCTGGATCGGCCCCAACTGCTCGATAGAGGCCGGGGTGCGTATCGAAGCGGGTTGCCACATAGGGCCCGGTTGTTTCATCGGTAGTGGATCCCTGGTGGGAGAAGGCACCAGGTTGGCGGGTAACGTCTCCGTCTGTCATGGTGTGCGTATCGGCGCTCACTGCATCCTCCATCCAGGGGTCGTGATTGGCAGCGACGGATTCGGTTTCGCCAGGGAACAGCAGGGTTGGCTCAAAATTCCCCAGATGGGGGGAGTGGTGATTGGCGATCACGTGGAGATTGGCGCCAACACCACCATTGATCGGGGCGCGCTGGAGGATACCGTAATCGGCAACGGTGTGAAGCTGGACAACCAGATCCAGATTGCGCACAACGTGCATATCGGGGAGCATACCGCCATTGCCGGTTGCGCCGGGATTTCCGGCAGCACCCGGATCGGGAAGCGTTGCGCCATTGCCGGAGGGGTGGGTATTGCGGGCCATCTTGAGATCGCTGATGATGTGACCATCACGGCCATGTCGCTGGTGACCAGATCCATCACCAGCCCCGGAGTCTATTCTTCCGGGATCCCGGCACAGGAGAATGGGATCTGGAACCGGCAGGTTGCCCATTTGCGGCGTCTGGAGAGGCTGGTGCAACGGGTCGGGAAACTGGAATCGAACAACAGGCAGAAGGAGTAAACAGTTTGGAAAGCATGGACATATACCGGATCCTTGAACACCTTCCGCACCGCTACCCCTTTCTGCTGGTGGACAGGGTGCTGGAGGTAGAACCCGGAAGATATCTCAGGGGGATCAAGAACGTAACCTACAACGAGCCATATTTCACCGGCCATTTTCCCAACCGTGCCATAATGCCAGGGGTGCTGATCCTGGAGGCGCTGGCCCAGGCTACCGGGATCCTGGCATTCGTAACAGCGCAGAGCCGTCCGGACGACAAATCCAACTACCTGCTGGTGGGGATCGACAGCGTCCGTTTCAAGCGCCAGGTTATTCCCGGTGACCAGCTGGTCCTGGAGGTGACGCACCAGAAGACCAAGCGCGGGATCTGGAAGTTCGACGGGCAGGCTACGGTGGATGGCAAGACGGTGGCGGGCGGCGAGATCCTGTGCGCGGAGGGGCGCGTGGAATGAGCATCGACCCCCGCGCCGTGGTGGATCCCGCAGCGCGGTTGGCGCCGGGAGTGAGCGTGGGGGCCTACTCCATAATAGGTCCCGAGGTGGAGATCGGGGCAGGGACCGAGATAGGGGCCCATGTGGTTATCAAGGGACCGACCACCATCGGGCAGGGGAACCGCTTCTACCCCTTCTCATCCATAGGGGACGATCCCCAGGACAAGAAGTATGGAGGAGAGCGCAGCAGGCTGGAGATCGGCAACCGCAACGTGATCCGCGAATACTGCACCATCAACCGCGGCACCGGGCAGGGCGGGGGAGTGACCCGCATCGGGAACGACAACTGGATCATGGCCTATGTGCACATCGCCCATGACTGTCTGATTGGCAACAACACGGTGTTTGCCAACAACGCCTCCCTGGCGGGACATGTACGGGTGGAGGACCATGCAGTGCTGGGTGGGTTTACCCTGGTGCACCAGTTCTGCTCCATAGGTGCCCACGCATTCAGCGGCATGGGCAGCACCCTGAGCAAGGATCTGCCGCCCTATGTGACCGTCAGTGGAAATCCCGCCGTGCCGCGGGGGCTGAACAGCGAAGGCCTCAGGCGGCGCGGCTTCAGTTCGGACACCATTCAGGTGTTGAAGCGCGCCTACCGGATCCTGTTTCGCTCCGGTCTTCCCCTGGAACAGGCCATCCGGGAGCTCTCCTCCCTGGCGCGGGAGCATGAGGAGGTGGCGCACCTGATCCATTTTCTGGAGGGCTCCAGACGCAGCATTCTGCGTTAGCCTGGATACTCTACCCGATCGGCCGGGGTGTTGAGTCAATCGCAAGTTCGGGCCTGAATGCTGATCCCGGCGCGGATCTTCCCGTTCCAGGGAGAAACTAGTACTCTTTCAAGGTAATAAATTAGGATTCAGTTGGTCTGTCAGCGTTCAGGGCAAGGCGCTCCTCGCAGCGAATGGCCGTCGCCCTTTGCAAGAGGAGCAACGCAGCCATGGACGCTGACAGACCAACCCTTCGGGCGTC
>DRMK01000102.1 GCA_011322575.1 Gammaproteobacteria bacterium | reverse complement strand
GCCCCGGGCGGGCGGTGAAGCAGGGGCAGATCATAGGCTATGTAGGCCAGTCCGGACGCGCCACCGGTCCCCATCTCCACTATGAGTTCCGCATCGACGGGGTACACCGTAACCCCTTGACGGTGAGCCTGCCCAAGGCAATGCCCATAGACAGGAAATACCGCGAGGATTTCACTACGGTGGCAAAACGGATAGTTGCGCAGCTTGAGCAGCGCAAGGGGGCGATGGTGGCCCGTCTCTCTCCTCCTGAAAGGAAGTAGCGGGGTGGTGGCGCCTTTCGCTATCGGCCCGGCATCCAAATACATCGGCCTAATGACCGGCACCAGTCTGGACGGAATCGACGCCGCCCTGGTAAGGTTCGACGGTAACACACCCCATTGCCTGGCGGCACACACCGAGCCCTACCCATCCGACCTGCGCGACGCCCTGCTGGAGCTGAGCCAGCCGGAGGCCGACGTAGCCACCATGATGGAGCTGGATGTCCGCCTGGGAAGGCTGTACGCCACGGAGGTCAAACGGCTTCTGAGCCGGGCAAGGATCTCCGCGGAACAAGTGGTGGCCATCGGAAGCCACGGCCAGACCATACGCCACGTCCCCGCCAGCAAATACCCCTCCACCCTACAGATCGGAGATCCGAACATAGTCGCGCAACTGACCGGCATCACCACGGTAACCGATTTCCGGCGCCGCGACGTGGCCGCCGGAGGCCAGGGAGCGCCGCTGGTGCCAGCTTTCCACGATGCGGTCTTCCGGCAGCCGGGGGAAAACCGGGTGATACTTAACATTGGCGGCATTGCCAACGTCACCGTTCTGCCAGGAGAGAAGGAACTCCCCGTCGGTGGATTCGACACCGGTCCCGGAAACATCCTGATGGATGGCTGGGCCGCCCGCCATCTCGGTCTGCCGCAGGATCAGGACGGCGGCTGGGCGGCCAGCGGCAGGGTAGATCCGCAGCTGCTGAAGGAGATGCTGAGCGATCCCTTCTTCCGCCAGCCCCCGCCCCGGAGCACCGGGCGTGAGCACTTCAACCAGCGCTGGCTGGAGGCCCGGCAACCTGCCGGAAAACTACCCCCGGAAGACGTTGCCGCAACCCTGTGCGAGCTGACCGCGACCACCATCGCCGACGCCATCCGGCATCAGGCCGGCGACACCGAGCGCATCATCGTGTGCGGCGGTGGCGTGCATAACGCCACGCTGATGAACAGGCTCGAACAGCTGCTGGCTCCATGCACCGTGGAGAGCAGCGCGAGACACGGAGTGGATCCGGATCGAGTGGAGGCGATCGCCTTCGCCTGGCTGGCCCGGCAGACGCTGACCGGCGGGGCCGGGAACCTGCCCTCCGTGACCGGGGCCAGGGAACCGGCCGTGCTGGGAGCAATCTACCCGGGAACGGGAAAACACCAGCCGGGCTGAGTCAGCCGGATCTGCCCCATTCGTGACGTAGCCGCTCGCGGTTCATCGCCAGCCACTGCATGGCGATTATGGGAGCAGCAGAATCTATGCGCCCCTCATGCAACATCTCCATGGCCGCGCGAAAAGGGACCGGCATCACACGGATATCCTCATGCTCCTCGGCCAGTCCGTGAATCCCGCCGGCGTTACTGGCATCCACGCGGCCACAATAGAGCGTGATACGCTCCGAGGTCCCGCCGGGGCTCACCAGATACTCGAAAATCCGTTCCAGCTCTTGCAGCCGGCAGCCCGCCTCCTCCAGGGCCTCCCTGCGCACAACCTCCTCCGGCGCTTCGCCCGGCTCGATCATGCCGGCCACGCACTCCACCAGCCACGGACCACCCTCCGCCTGCAACGCCCCGATGCGAAACTGCTCCACCAGCACCACCCTGTCGAGATCGGGATCGTAAGGAAGCACCGCGGCGGCATGGCCCCGCTCGAACAGCTCACGCGAAATCACCGGCGTCCAGCCACCTCCAAACAGGCGGTGGCGCAGGCGATAGTTGAGGAGACGAAAGAACCCGCTGT
>DRMK01000101.1 GCA_011322575.1 Gammaproteobacteria bacterium | reverse complement strand
CACGGCTACCATAAACGTCGATACCGCTTCTCTCCTGAAACCTCTGTTGAAAGGGCTGGCGGTACAGACCGATGTGCGTCAGCGACTCGATCTGATGTCCGGTACCATTCTCAGCCGGCCCAATCTGGAGAAGCTGGTAGAACTCGCCGAGCTGCCGGTCGATATGACGGATCAAAGGGAGAAAGAGGAGTTTCTCGACGAGCTGGCACGGGATATCGTGGTAAAAGGCGACCGGAGCCGGGCCAACCTGTTCACTATCAGCTACACTGACGAGGATCCCGTATTGGCCAAGCGGGTGGTGGAAGCCCTGCTCAAGATTTTCGTGGAGAGTACCGTAGGCGAGAAACGCAAGGACAGCAAGGAGGCGCAGCGTTTTCTGGATGAGCAGATACGGGAGTACGAAAAGCGGCTCATAGAGGCGGAGAATCGTCTTCTTGAGTTCCGGCGCCAGTACGCAGGGATGCTTCCGGGGCAGGCCAGCGGTTTCTTCTCCCAGCTCCAGGATATGCAGACCCTGCTGGCCAAGGCACAGATGGAGCTACGGCGCCAGCAGTACCGACGCAACGAGTTGTGGCAGCAGTTGCAGGCGGCCATCAATAGCGGTGGGCATGGCGCCGCCGCAGGTGCTGCCCAGCCCACCCCGCTCGAGGAGCGCATTGCCGTGCTGCAGGCGCAGTTGGACGAAAAGTCGCTTCGTTTCACCGAGGATCATCCGGATATTGGCGCCCTGCGGCGCACTATCGCCGAACTGAAGATTCAGCTGGAGCGGGAGAAACTCCAGTCCACGCCAGCGCAGCTGGAATCCAATCCCTACTATCAGGAGCTGAAGCTGGCGCTTGGCGCTGCGGATGCCGATGTGGCGGCTGCCAGGGCCACCGTGGAGGAGTACCAGCAGCGGGTCGCCCGGTTGCAGGAGCTGGTGGACAGCCAGCCGGAGATCGAGACCAGGCTGCAGCAGTTGAACCGTGATTACGGGGTGAACAAGAAAAACTACGAAGAGCTGCTGGAACGGCAGCAGCAGGCCAAGCTGTCCGAGGACGCGGAGAAAACCGGGGGTGAGTTCAAGGTCGAGATTGTGGATCCCCCATTCGTTCCGCTGATCCCCGCAGGTCCCAACAGACCCTTCTGGAGCAGCGTGGTGCTGGTGGCCGGGCTTGGGGGAGGACTCGGTCTGGCATTTCTGCTGGCTCAGATCAGGCCCGGAATATATAACCGCAGAACCCTCGAGGAGGCCACCGGGCTGCCGGTGCTCGGCAGCGTGAGTCGCGTAACCACGCCGGAGGTACGGGCCATGGAGCACCGGGACAGACGCGTGCTGATGTTCGGGATCGCCATGCTTCTTCTGAGTTACGGAGTCGTGGTTGCGATACAGATCTCGGGCATGCTGAGTTTGCTCAAGGGTGTTGGGCACTGAGGTGAGCGGTTTGGAGAAGGAGATTGGGCGCCAGGGGGAAGGTCAGGCATCCGGCGGCGCCGAGGAGAAGGAGAATACCAATATGGTTACCGGTTTTCACGAGATGCACTCCAGCACGGGAGGACACCGGAGTGCGACCCTGAAGCGGATCTGCTCCATAGATTTTGCCCAGCTGAAACAGCTGGGGTTTCTGGGGCCAAATGATCAGCGCAGCCGCCAGGCGGAGGAGTATCGCACCATAAAGCGTCCGTTGCTCTACAACGCCTTTGGCAAGGGGGCCGCGTTGGGGGAGCAGGGAAATCTGATCCAGGTTACCAGCGCCATGCCGGGAGAAGGCAAGACCTTCACCTCCATCAATCTGGCCATCAGTATGGCAATGGAGCAGGATTTTACCGTCCTGCTGGTGGATACCGACGATGTGCGGTGCAGCTGTAGCAGATTGCTGGGTGTCGAAGACTCGGTGGGGCTGGTAGATGTGCTCCAGGATCCCAAACTGGAGCTGAGTGATGCCATCGTCCCCACCAATCTGCCGCGGCTGCGGCTGCTCCCCGCTGGCAGAAGTTCGGGAAACGTCCCGGAACTGCTTGGCAGCGAAAGGATGCAGCATCTGGTTCAGGAGATGTCCCGCCGCTATGCCGACCGGATAGTGATATTTGATAGTCCTCCGCTGCTGGCCACCAGCCAGTCCACGATTCTGGCACAGTTCATGGGGCAGGTTCTGGTGGTGGTGGAGGCGGGCAAGACCCCCCTGCAGGCGGTGCTCGACTCCGTTGCGCAGCTGAATCGGGACAAGCCGATCGGCATGGTGCTGAACAAGAGTCCACAGGTTTTCAAGAGCGATTACTATGGTGGCTATTATGGTCACTATCAGTGACCAGCGGGGTTGGAACTGGTCTGCATAGAGCCGGCTGGATTGGGTAATCGTCTCTGGCGCGGCGTGCGCCCAGAAGATCTCATGGACCTGTGAATACGATATCAACCTGGCCAAATGTGCCGGCTTCGGGATGGCAAGCATGGCATGTATCGAGGCGCGGCATGCGGGGAGCGGTTTACAACATATTTGCCGGGAGCCGCAGTGCGGAAACGCGCCATGCTCGCCGTTCCGGAAGGGTTGTTTTTTCCGATAAGGGCCGTCAATTGGTCCTCCGCAGCCCCTGTTGTCGGGCTTCGCTACGGGGAGTGCTTGGCCACTGCATGCTCGGCGCCGCGCTGCTGGTTTCCTCCCCGGTGAGCGCCAGCTGGTCGATAGAGCCCTCCCTGAAGACCGGAGTTGCCGTGAGTGACAATGTAGGGCTTGCTTCGGAAACAGGTCTGCCGGTGTTCGGGAAAGAAACCACGGATCTGGTTTCAGAGTTGACCCCGGGAATTTGGGTGAAGAGCTTGGGCAGGCGTCATTCGCTCGACCTGCTTTATCGCATGCAGAATCTCTCCTATGCCAGGGAGAAGCAGTATGACATCTCCAATCATCAGCTGGAGGCCACCATGAATGGAGAGCTGCTTCGCAGGCACCTGTTTTTCGAAGGGGAGGCGTCCAATTATCAGCAACCCATATATGCCCATCCTGGAGTCCTTACCGACTACTTCCTGCCGGGAGAGCGGGCCGATATCAGCACGATACGGCTCAGCCCGTATTACCGATACAGCTTCGGCGGGACCGCGCGCATGATGTTGCGTTATACCCATGTGCAGACCCGTATTGAAAAGAGGGCTTCGGATGGTACCACCAACCGTTTCAACGCGCGCCTGGCCAACAAGCGTTGGGGGAGGGTGGCGTGGAATATCGGCTACAAAAATGAAAGGGTAGAGCGCGAAGACGAGTTTCTTTTTGACCACGAGGTAGCGGCGGCCAATTTCCGCTACCGGCTCAGCCGCAGGTTTGCCCTTCTGGCCAGGGCTGGCTCTGAGAACCATAACCTGGGTACCTCCACCACCTGGACCGTGCAGTATGAAAATGGCAGCTATTGGGCCGCGGGTGCGGGTTGGCGGCTGCGCCGGGATGTGCAACTCGATGCGCTGGGCGGTGAGGGCTACAGCAGGGTGCGTCTCCTCTGGAACCCTTCGCGCCGCACCTCTCTCAAAGTCTACTGGCGGGATCAGGAGTTCGGTATGAATCCCGGCGTGAGCTGGCGTGGCGAGTTCTCCATGCATTTTCGACGTACGGTATGGCTGGCAAGCTATAACGAGACGGTAATAGCC
The DNA here is from genome assembly GCA_011322575.1 of Gammaproteobacteria bacterium. Taxonomy (GTDB): domain Bacteria; phylum Pseudomonadota; class Gammaproteobacteria; order Thiohalospirales; family Thiohalospiraceae; genus DRMK01. Next base: position 1,848 of record DRMK01000101.1, on the reverse strand, counting down.
CTGCAGCAGGCCCTGAGTGACAGGGGGCTCTACTCGTTCCGCGATCCGGATAGCGGATTTTTTCTGCCGGGCGAGGTGGATCCCGAAACCGAGCGGCTGGTACCGGTATATTTTGATCCGGATACCGGGGAGCGTACCGATTATCCCAATGCCGGAAAGCTGATTCCCCTGGTGTTCGATGATTTTGGGCTGTTCAACGAGACGTTTCTGCGCCGGCGTGGCCAGATGGTGTTTGGATGGCAAACGGGGGAGGACGCCTTGACCGGTCTGCTGTTCTACGAGCATCGCACCTATCTCGAACAGGGTGACGAGGCCACCAGCTACGGGCTCCACGGTAACTGGAAGCACAGCCTCGACCCGGCTACGGAGCTGTTGGGCGGGGCGCAGTACCGGTTTCACAGCTATCGCTTTGTTCCAGAGGATGAGTATGCCTGGAGCCTGGAAGCGGGTATGTCGTGGAAACTGGAGGGAGACAATACGGCATCCTGCCTGTATCGTTATCTGAACCGTTATTCCGCCAGCAAGAAGAATCGCTATCACGAGAACCGTATTACCTGTTACGTGAAGTTTGTCCTTTAGCGCGAGCGGGTGGTTACCTGGTGTTTTCGGAAGGGGGACCCAGAGCGCTTGGGGATGAGCGATTGCCGCAGGGAGACACAAGAAGGAAGAATGTTCCGGCTATTGATCATTACGGATACCAACATTGGCGGGGACGGTGGCACGGAGCGACACATCGAGATGTTGGCGACACGACTCGATCCATCACGCTATGCCGTGGATGTCATGCAGCTGGGTAGTACCGTGCGTCTGGCGCAAGGTGTGCTGGGAGCGGTACGGGTATGGCACATGCCGACGGGAAGACTGCTCTCGTTGCATGGTGCCGGGCGTATGTATCGGTTGTTTCGTTTCATACGCCGGCGCAATCATGACTGCATAATCTCATTTTTCGAAACCTCCGATATTCTTGCCGCGCTGCTGTCACGGTTAACCGGGGTGCGCCGTATCCTGTCCAGTCGTCGTGATACGGGATATCGCTACAGTCGCAGACTGAGTCGGGCGTACCGCTACATAGATCTCTGTTTTCACCGGATTGTGGTGCCGTCGACCGCAGTACGTGATTCGCTCTTGGAGGCAGGTACGTCGGAGCGGAAGATCGTGATGATACCCAATGGGGTGGATCTGGCCCGCTTCGATGGTACGGAATCGGCAGAGGGGGTACTGCGCGAGGAGTTGGATTTTGCTCCCACCACCCTGATGCTGGGAATCGTGGCCCAGCTGCGTAAGGAAAAGGACCATTCGACTCTGCTGCGGGCGCTGGCCAGGCTGCTGGAGGCGGGACACGATGTGGCGCTGGTGGTCATTGGCCAGGGGGATATGTATGAAACCCTGGTGAAAGAGGCAACGGACCTGGAGATTGAGGAGCGGGTTTCGTTTCTTGGCAAACGGGACGACGTGGCCGGGATCCTGAAGCAGCTGGATATTTTTGTTTTGTCCAGCGTAACGGAAGGGATGTCCAATGCGATTCTCGAGGCGATGGCTGCGGCAAGGCCGGTAGTGGCGACTGATGTGGGTGGCAATCCGGAGGTGGTGGTGCATGGTGAGACCGGCTATCTGGTACCAAAGCAGGAGCCACAGGCCATGGCCGATGCCATTGCAAGGCTGGTGATGGATGCGGATCTGCGGCGTTCCATGGGGATGGCAGGACGGAACAGGGTGGAGCGCCTTTTTTCCGTGGACAGCATGGTGGCAGGCTATGAACGTGCGATACAGAGCGGGATCGATGATCGTTCTTGACGAGGTGTTGATCTAGTGCAGATCGACTTCAAGCAACATGAGAGAGGAGTGGCT
>DRMK01000100.1 GCA_011322575.1 Gammaproteobacteria bacterium | reverse complement strand
ATGGAGCTGGCGGGCGGTGGCCACGCTGGCCTCGGCGGCCCGATCATCCGTATCTATATAGAAGGCGGCCTGCTGATGGGGGTTTTCCCCGTAGCGCAGATCCTGAGATTTTTTCAGTTGCAGGTTGAAGGTGCGGGGAAACTTCGTTTTTTCCCCGTCGGGCTGAATGGCCCCCAGGTAGTTGGCGATGGCCCCATCGTAGGCCGCGGTGTGTTCGAATGCCTTGACCGCCAGCGAGAAGCGGGTGGCTTCACTCACTGCTCCCTCGTTCTGCTCCATCTCCGCCAGTACGGCATCGTAGTCGCCGCTGTCCACCACCACCGTGACGGCAGCGTGGTTCTTGGCCGCGGCCCGCAGCATGGCGGGGCCGCCGATGTCGATGTTTTCGATGGCGGTGGCCAGATCGCACCCTTCCCGGGCAACGGTCTGTTGGAAGGGATAGAGGTTGACGACCACCAGATCGATGGGGGCGATCCCATGCTCCTTCATCGTCCGGTCGTCGATACCCCGCCGGCCCAGCAGCCCACCGTGGATGAGCGGGTGGAGGGTCTTGATGCGTCCCCCCATCATCTCCGGAAACCCGGTGTAGTCGGATACCTCGGTCACCGGGATTTCGCTCTCCGCGAGCAGGGTGGCGGTGCCGCCGGTGGAGAGGATCTCTACGCCCATGCCGTGTAGCCGGCGCGCGAACGGGACGATGCCGCTCTTGTCCGATACGCTGAGCAGGGCGCGCTGGATGGGGTGCATCGGGCGAGGTGTTTGGCGCGGATTCAGATCAGGTTGTACTCCCTGAGACGCTTGCGCAGGGTGGCGCGGTTGAGCCCCAGGTGTTCGGCTGCTTTGGTCTGGTTGCCGCCAGTGTGGTTGAGCACGATCTCCAGCAGCGGTTTCTCCACCTGCTGCATCACCAGGGCGTAGAGGTTGCCTCCGGGCTGGCCGTCCAGATCGGCGAGATAACGGTTGATGGTTATCTCCATGAAATCACTCAGGCATTTGGCGGAGAGATCCTCCTGTTTCAATATGGCATTCATGCGGCCAACTCCTCTTTGGTTATCAGCCGGTCGAAAAAGTTGCGGGTCGCCTCCAGCTGCCGGACGCTGCTCTCCAGCCGGTTCACTTCCTGGCGGAAGGCCGCGCCGTGGGGCCGGAATTTGCTGTACCAGCAGATGTGCTTGCGCGCCATGCGTACCCCGGTGTACTCCCCGTAGAACTCGTAGATGGCCTGCAGATGCTCCAGCAGGGTATCGCGGATCTCGGGCAGGGAGGGGGGCGCCAGCAGCTCGCCGGTGGTCAGATAGTGGTTGATTTCGCGGAAGATCCAGGGGTTGCCCTGCGCCGCGCGGCCGATCATGACCGCATCTGCGCCGGTTCGCTCCAGTACCTGGCGCGCCTTCTGCGGGGTGGTGATGTCCCCGTTGGCGATCACGGGGATGGCTACGCTCTCCTTGATGGCTGCGATGGTGTCATATTCGGCGCTGCCCCGGAAACCGCAGGCGCGGGTGCGCCCATGGACCGCCAGGGCCTGGATCCCGGCGCTCTGGGCGATCCGGGCGATGTGTACCCCGTTACGGTTACTGGTGTCCCAGCCGGTACGGATCTTGGCGGTCACCGGCACCTCCACCGCCGCCACCACCGCATCGAAGATACGCCCCACCAGCGCCTCGTCCTTCAGCAGCGCGGAGCCGGCCATCACGTTGCACACCTTGCGCGCCGGGCAGCCCAGATTGATGTCGATGATCTGGGCACCGCGATCCGCGTTGTAGCGGGCCGCCTCCGCCAGCAGGGCGGGATCGGAGCCGGCGATCTGCACCACCCTGGGCTCCTGCTCCCCCTCGTGGTTGGTTCGGTTCAGGGTCTTTCTGCTGCCCCACAGCAGCGAGTTGGCAGTGACCATCTCCGAAACCGCCATTCCCGCCCCGAGGCGCTTGCAGAGCTGGCGGAACGGGCGATCGGTGATCCCGGCCATGGGGGCCAGAACGGTGGGATTGGCGATGGTGTAGGGCCCAATGCGCATCTGTCTAATCCACACAACGGCATGCGCCCGCGGCAAAGGCGGGCGGTGGCACGAATCGGAAAAAGCCGGAAAAGCAGCCCCTGGCGGTTATGACGCCAGGGAACTCCCATGATACCTTCTAGAGGCCACGCCATAAAGTGGCTTCGTTACGCGGTTGTTACATAAATCACACATGTGCTGTTCGATCCTGCCCGGCCCCTTTCTGCTGCTCGGGATAGATCCGTACCGTCTTGACCGTGTTGGAGGCGGTCTGCACGATCTCCATGGGATGGCCGGCGATGCGCAGGCTGGTGCCCGGTTCCGGGATGGTTTCCAGGTACTCCACGATGAGACCGCTCAGGGTCTTGGGACCATCGGTGGGCAGGCTCCAGCCCAGTGCGCGGTTCAGGGTGCGGATGGATGTGCCGCCATCCACCAGCCAGGAGCCGTCCTTCTGGGGATGCATCTCGCGCATCAGGTGGGCTGGGTCGGTGGTGAACTCTCCCACGATCTCCTCCAGGATATCCTCCAGCGTAGCCAGACCCAGAATGTCTCCATACTCGTCCACCACCAGGCCGATGCGGCGCCGCTCGCGCTGGAAGTTGAGCAGTTGGGTGTTGAGAGGGGTTCCCTCCGGAATGAAGTAGGGTTCGCGGATCGCCTCCATGAAGTTTTCCCGGGTCAGGTCGTGTTCCAGGAACAGGCGCAGTATGTTACGCGCGTGGACGATCCCCACGATGTTGTCGATCACCCCGCGATAGACCGGCAGCCGGGTGTGCTGGCTATCGAACAGGTGCCGTCTTATCTCGCTCCACTCCTGTTCCAGATCGATGCCGCTGATCTCGTTGCGCGGCACCATGATATCCTCCACGCTGCTCTTCTCCATATCCAGGATGCTGAGCAGCATGGTCTGGTGGCGGCGCGGGATCATGGCGCCGGCTTCGTTTACCACGGTGCGCAGCTCCTCGGCGCTCAGCGCCTGGATGGAGCCGCTCTCCACGGGGATGCGCAGCAGCTTGAGCAGGCCGTTGGCCAGCAGGTTGACCGCCCACACCAGCGGATAGAAGATGCGCAGCAGCGGTTGCAGCACATAGGTGGCGGGAAACGCGAAGCGCTCCGGCTGGAGGGCTGCCAGGGTCTTGGGGGTTACCTCGGCGAAGATCAGGATCACCAGGGTGAGCAGCCCGGTCGCCACCGCGATCCCCGCCTCTCCCATCAGCCGTAAGGCGATGATGGTGGCGATGGATGAGGCCAGAATGTTGACGAAGTTGTTGCCCAGCAGGATCAGTCCGATGAGCCGGTCGGTACGCTCCAGCAGCCGGCTGGCGCGTATCGCCCCGGGGTGTTTCACCTTTACCAGGTGGCGCAGGCGGTAGCGGTTTAGGCTGATCAGGGAGGTTTCCGAGCCGGAGAAGAAGCCGGACAGCAGGATCAGGAATCCCAGAATGACGAACAGCAGGGTTAGCGGAATCTCGTCCAACTGGCGGTGGTCCTCCTATGTTTTCTGCAGGACCAGTTCCAGAATGAGCTTGCTGCCAAAGTAACCGAGCAGCAGGATCGCCAGACCGGCCAGGGTCCAGCGAATGGCGCTGCGGCCGCGCCAGCCGAAGCGCCAGCGTCCCCACAGCAGAATGGCGAACACCAGCCAGGCGATGATGGAGAGCACCGTCTTGTGCACCAGGTGCTGGGCGAAGATGTCGTCCACGAACAGCACCCCGTTGAACAGGGCCAGGCTGAGGAAGGTGAAACCGACCCCGATCATCTGGAACAGAAGGCGCTCCATGGTCTCCAGTGGCGGGAGGGCGCGGATGAAGCCGCCTGGCCTGCGGTTGCGCAGGTGCTGGTCCTGGATGGCCAGCAGGATCGCCTGCAGCGAGGCGATGCTCAGCAGGCTGAAGGCAAGGATGGAGAGCAGGATGTGCGCCTCGAGCCCCGAGGAGGCGTTGGCCAGCAGTACCGGCCGGGCAGGCAGTACCAGCTGCAACAACAGCGGGAGCGCAGCCAGGGGGAGGAGCGCGATGGCAAGGTTCTCCACCGGTGTGCGCAGGGCGGAGAGCAGCAGCAGCAGGGCGGCGAGCCAGCCGGTCATGGAGGCCACGTTGAGGAACTCCAGATCGACCCCCGCAGGGGTGAAGATGGCGCCGGACAGGGCCATTCCGTGCAGAACCACCCCGGCCAGTCCAGCCAGGATCAGCGGACGATGCCCCGCGCCCGCGGGCCGGTCACCTTTCCGCAGCTCCCTGGCCAGCAGAAAGGCCACCGCCAGATAGATGATGATGGCGAGAGTGCCAGACAGTGTACTCATCGCTCCCCGATTGCCTCGTCACAGCTGCATGATGGCACATCCGGGCCGTATCCGCCAAACGGCGGGATGCCGGGAGTGTATGGGCGGCGCACCATAAGAGCTATTTTACCAGGCTGCTGAACCGCTTGAACTCGGGGTGGCGCGCATCCTCCAGCCACTCGAACAGTACGGACTCCAGGTTGGTCACGGTAATGCCGTGCTGCGCCATGCGGGCCACGGCGTTACGGTGATTGGCCCTGGCCCGGGAGCAGATGGCATCCTCCACCACGAATACCTGGTAGCCGGCCGCCTGCAAATCGCAGGCGCTCTGCAGGATACAGATGTGGCTCTCCATCCCCCCGATCACCAGTTGCGGCCGCCCGAGCGACCCCAGGAGTGTGTTGAATTCCGGCGCGCCGCAGCAGGAGAAGGAGAGCTTGTCAACCACCGTGGCGCCGGCGGTGGGAATAGCCGCTTCGGTATCCCCCAGGCCCTTGGGATACTGCCGGGTGACGACGGTGGGAATCTGCAGCCGAGCTGCCGCTTCTGCCAGGGTAGCGGCGCTCCCCACCACCCGGGAGCGGATCCCGGCCGGCATGGCGCTGCAGAGGCGGGTCTGAATGTCTATGAGCAGCAGCGCGGCACGGTCCGCCCTGCACAGCAGCGGTGAGGGGTTCATGGGGGGGTGCCAGCCGGCGCCGGCTCAGAGCTGAAACCGTTCCGGCCGCGGGGCATTGATCAGGGGAGGGATCTCGGTGTTGAACAGGTAGCGCTCCCTGTAGTTGTCCTGTCCTTCCGCAGTGATCAGGTGCGCCTCCATTACCGGCGATTCGCCGACGATGGCGATCAGCCGTCCGCCCGGCGCCAGGCTCTGCTGGAAGCTCTCCGGCAGCAGCGGCAGCGATCCGGTTATCACGATCAGGTCATAGGGGGCGTAGCGGCTCCAGCCGCAGGCGCCGTCGCCCTCCTCCAGGGTGACGTTATCGATCCCCTGCCCGGCCAGATGTTCCCGCGCCCGCTGCTGCAGCTCGGGTATGATCTCCACGCTGTACACATGCCCGCCCATGGTGGCCAGCAGGGCGGTGAAGTAACCGCTGCCGGTGCCTATCTCCAGGATCTTGTCGTCGGCATGCACCCCGGCCGCCTGCAGCAGCCGCGCTTCCACCGCAGGGGTCATCATCACCTGGCCATGGCCCAGGTCGATGTTGATCTCGGCGTAGGCCAGGTTCAGGAACTCCCGCGGGACGAAGGCCTCGCGCGGGATCTGGCTGATGGTCTCCAGGACGCGCTGATCCGGTACGTTCCAGGGACGGATCTGCTGTTCGACCATGTTGTGGCGGGCCT
>DRMK01000099.1 GCA_011322575.1 Gammaproteobacteria bacterium | reverse complement strand
CATATATGTGGCCAGCTCCGCCGCGCTCGCGCTCGGGGTGAGCAAGGCAGATCTGATGCCAGTGGAGAAAGAGGGGGCGGATCTGGAAGACGAACTGCCGTAATGCGGTAAAAAAAGGGCGCCCCAAGGCGCCCTTTTCCAACAGTTCAAGACTGGGTCAGAATCCGTACACCAGGGAGAGGCTGGTGATGCTGTCGGTATTCTCCCTGTCCTCCATCGGATCGCTGTTGTGCTTGATCTTGAGCGCCGCTTCCATGGCGATGCTGGAGATCAGATTGGCGCGAATGGCGCTGACCGAGTCCACCGAAGTGTTGTTTTCTCCCGCCAGCACCAGAATTCCCTGCCGGAACTCCGCGTTGCCGCCGCTGAAACGGTGGATGTAGTCCAGCGCCGCGCGTCCCACGCTCTCCGATTCGGTGTTGCCATTATTGAACTTGTTCTGCCGCACACCGGCGCCGATTTCCAGATCCAGCGTGTCGGATTGGCTATCCAGCACCCGGTAGCCATAACCGGCGGTGGCCGACAGCTGCTCATCGAAACCGCTGAATTTGTCGAACTCTGCGCGCAGGGCGGTGAACAGATAGGATCTGGCATCCAGCTTGTAATCCACCTTGTAGCCCGCCATGTAGCGCTCTGCGGTCTTGGTGCCTTTGTCCTCGGTGAGCAGAGCCGCCGCTTCGAACTTGTGGCGCCAGTTCTCCTGATCCAGCTTTGCCACCGCGTCACCGCTCAGGTTGGTGGTCTCCGTGTTTCCGGAGGTAACCACCGCACCCAACCCAACCGATCCGGACCAGCCGCTGCTTTTGGCGGCGGCCATGGCATCCGCGGACCGAGTATAGCGTTGCTCCACATCACTGGCGGCCAAGGTAGCGGACATAGGAACCAGAATAGCGCTCAGTAACAATATTCCCTGTTTCATGAAAATTCTCCTGCCTTACATAATGATGGTTAATCTGATTATAGTTGGAGGAAATATTGTGAACCGAAAAGGAGATTAACGCAACTCGTTGTTTTGTAAAGCTGCCACCACCTCACGGATCAGTGCTGGACCGCGATGGATCAGGCCGGTATAGATCTGTACGAGCCGGGCGCCGGCGGCCATTTTCTCCCTGGCGTCGGCGCCGCTCATGATACCGCCTGTACCTATGACAGGGAGAACTCCCTGCGACGCTTCGGCCAGCATGAAAACATCTTCTTGCTCTACAAGGGGTAGATTTTCATGGGGAGCCGATGAAGTAGCAGGATAATAAGAGCGGCGCGGTTATGGCGCAACCCGTGGCTGATTGATCGGTCAAAGGCAACGAGCCTGGATGGAGAAATCTGGAGGCTCGGGATTATGGCGCGGCTGTTTCGTCAATTTGTCGACGAATCTTGGATTGCAGGATCCGGTTGGCGCATAGTCTAACCACTTGCGCCAGCGCAGAGTCGGATTTAATGCCGGTTCCCTCCAGGACCGCGCTGGTCAAAATGTCGGTCTGCCTGGTGAGGAGCGGTGCAGGTTCCTTCCTGCTGACTCCGTCGCTGGTGGGTCCTGGTTGCCGAGGGTGATCGTTGTGGCGCTGGGGAGCAGTGTTCCCCTTCTGTTGTGGCGTGATGACGACGGGCGGTTGCGGATCTGGCGCGGAACGGGAACCGGGAGCGCGCTGCAGCAGGGTCCTCGAATACACTTTTGTACAACCGCGGATCTCCAATCCCGGGATTCCCAGGCTGCGCAAGGCGTGGATATGGGTTTCGCTGAGCGCTACGCCAGCGCGCAGCAGCACCCGGTTGTTCCGGCCGGTAAGCCTGCGCCCAACCACCATGCCGGGGCGCAGATCGTCAGTGGCTATATAGGTCATGACCAGTTCCCAAACAAGCTATTTCCTGTCCCTCAACTGCTGCAATGTACGTGCCAATAACCTGGCCGCCACCGGGAGCTGGTAGCGTGAATTTCCAGTCCGTGGGCGGTTTTTGGGGACAGGTATATTTGTTGTTTATTGGTAACAGATTGACGACACCAAGGATGAATATCTTTCCATTGTGCCCTATTCTGTGCCTCATATGTTGGTCGGTGGTAGATCAGCGTGTTAAGATTATGCAACAAATAGCCGATAACAAAACTTCTGAAACATACCGGAAGCGATAAAAATCGGCCCAGCGTTGGTGAATGCGGTTATTGACAAGGTCCCGCCAGATGATAAGACAGCGTACATTGAAGAATGCCATCAAGGCTACCGGTATCGGTTTGCACACCGGTGAGAAGATCTTTCTCACCCTGCGCCCCGCTCCCGCCGATACCGGGATCGTGTTCAGGCGGGTGGACCTTGCCGAGCCGGTAGAGATTGCGGCGCGTCCCGAAAACGTGGGTTGCACCACCCTCTCTACCACGCTCGTGAAGGATGGCGTTCGCATCTCCACGGTGGAGCATCTGCTCTCGGCGCTGGCCGGGCTCGGCATCGACAACGCCTACATAGATCTGAGCGCTCCCGAGGTGCCCATCATGGATGGCAGTGCCGGGCCATTCGTATTTCTTATCCAGTCCGCCGGAATCGCCGAGCAGAATGCCGCTAAGCAGTTTATCCGCATCAAGCGCAAGGTGCTGGTGGAGGACGGCGACAAGTGGGTCTGTTTCGAGCCGTTCGACGGCTTCAAGGTATCGTTCACCATAGATTTCAATCATCCGGCCATCAAGAGCCGCAGCCAGCACGTTACCATGGACTTTTCTACCACCTCGTTCGTGAAGGAGGTCAGCCGGGCCAGGACATTCGGCTTCATGAGTGAGCTGGAGCAGCTGCAGGAGAAAAATCTGGCTCTGGGCGGCAGCCCGGACAATGCCATTGTGCTGGACGACTACCGGATCCTGAACGACGACGGTCTGCGCTACGCTGACGAGTTCGTCAAGCACAAGATTCTGGATGCCATCGGGGATCTCTATCTCATGGGCCACAGCCTGATTGGAGCCTACAGCGCATACAAGTCCGGTCATGCCTTGAACAACAGGTTGCTGCGTTCCCTGATTGCCGATCGGGAGGCCTGGGAACTGGTGACCTATGATGAGCCGGAGCAGGCACCCATCATCTTCATGAAGCCGGTGACGGTTGGCTAGTAGTCCTTCAACTTTATAAATTGGGATGCTAAAGTAGTCTCTCAATAGGCAACCCCAACCTGTTGAGGAGAACGACGATGAAGAAGCGCTATGTAGTGAAGCTGACCCCAGAAGAGCGGAGCCAACTTGAAGGACTTATT
>DRMK01000098.1 GCA_011322575.1 Gammaproteobacteria bacterium | reverse complement strand
GCAGTTTCCTTGCCACGTTCGAACTCAGATAGAAACCGGATGCTCAGGTTGCCGAGTCCGGAGACCCTTTCGAGCGTCAATCCTTTACCTTTGCGATGAGCGCGCACCAGCTGGCCGAGGTCTTTAGTGAAGGAGCGTGATAGCGAGCAAATGGTGAACGGTGAATGGGTGCACTTTGATACAAAAAAGACATCAAACTGCGTTCCACTCACGTTCCACTGGCGTTCCACAAAAGGGACGACCGGCGACCATGACAGACAATACGGACATCGAATTAAAAAAAGGAAAATTCTTTCAAAAACAATGTATAATATGGTTTCAGATGGTCTGTGATGGTCTGGAAAAATGGTGCCGAGGAGAGGACTTGAACCTCCACGGGGTTTCCCCCACTAGCACCTGAAGCTAGCGTGTCTACCAATTTCACCACCTCGGCAGGGGTCGGTGATGTGTTACCATTGGTAACCAGAGCGAGATTCTACCTGACTCCGTTGCGTTGTCAACGTTCCATCTCCCACATACCGATTTGATTTGACAGGATTGCCATGACCCGACACTCTCCCCAACCCCCGCGGCGGGATCCCTACGCCGAGCGGGAGGCCCGCAAATACGAGAACCCCATCCCCAGTCGGGAGTTCATCATGGACTTGCTGGAGAGGCGTGGCGAGTTGATGAACCGTTCCCGGATTGCGGAGGAGCTGGGCATCGAGGGGGAGGAGCAGATGGAGGCGCTGCGCCGCCGGCTGCGCGCCATGGAGCGCGACGGACAGCTGATCCGCAACCGCAAGGGTGGTTACGGGCTGGTGAGCAGGATGGATCTGGTGTGCGGGCGGGTAATCGGCCATCCGGACGGGTTCGGGTTTCTGGTGCCGGAGGACGGGGGAGAGGATCTGTTCCTGAGCGCCCGCGAGATGCGCGGCGTGTTCCACGGGGATCGGGTGATGGCCCGTGTGGCCGGCATCGACCGGCGTGGCCGCCGCGAGGGCAGCGTGGTGGAGGTGCTGGAGCGCAATACCCAAAGGCTGGTGGGGCGCTACTTCGTGGAGGGTGGAGTTGGATTCGTGGTGCCGGACAACAAGCGCATTTCCCAGGATATTCTGATCGCCAAGGGCGAGGAGGGAGGCGCGCGGCACGATCAGATAGTCACCGTGGAGATAATCGAGCAGCCCACCAAGCGCAGCCGTCCGCTGGGACGGATAGTAGAGGTACTCGGCGAGCACATGGCGCCAGGGATGGAGATCGAGGTGGCGATCCGCGCCCACAACCTGCCCCTGGAGTGGCCACCGCAGCTGGAGCGGGAGATCGCCCATTTGGGCGAGCAGGTTCCGGAGCAGGCCAAACAGGGCCGCGAGGATCTGCGCCATCTGCCGCTGGTCACCATAGATGGCGAGGATGCCCGGGATTTCGATGATGCCGTGTTTTGCCGCGCCGAGGGCAACGGCTGGAAACTGCTGGTGGCCATTGCCGACGTGTCGAGCTATGTCCGGCCCGGTACCGCGCTGGACGACGAGGCGCGCGAGCGCGGAACCTCGGTCTATTTCCCGGAACGGGTAATCCCCATGCTGCCCGAGGTGCTCTCCAACGGTCTCTGCTCCCTCAACCCCGGAGTAGATCGTCTCTGCATGGTGTGTGAACTCGCCATCGACGCCTCCGGCGAGGTGACCGGCTACCGTTTTTTCGATGCGGTGATGCGTTCCCACGCACGGCTCACCTACACCGAGGTGGCTGCCATACTGGTGGAGCGGGAGGAGTCGGCGCGCTCCCGCCGTCGTGATCTGTTGTCCCATCTGGAGCAGCTCTATGCCCTGTTTCAGGCGCTGCGCAAGCAGCGGGAGCGGCGCGGTGCCATGGACTTCATCACCACCGAGACCCGCATCGTGTTCGGCCCGCAACGTAAGATCGAGCAGATCGTGCCGCTGGAGCGCAACGAGGCGCACATGCTGATCGAGGAGTGCATGGTGGCCGCCAACGTGGCGGCGGCCAACTTCCTGCTGGAGCACAGGATCCCCGCGCTCTTCCGGGTGCACGAGGGGCCGACGGCAGAGAAACTGGAGGCGCTGCGCGAGTTCCTCCGCGAGCTGGGGTTGCAGCTGGAGGGGGGTGAGAAACCCCGGGCGCGTCACTTCGCCCGTCTGCTGGAGCAGATCAAGGACCGCCCTGATGCCCATCTGATCCAGACCGTGCTGCTGCGCAGCATGCGCCAGGCAATATATACCCCGGACAACGAGGGCCATTTCGGGCTGGCATTCGACGCCTATGCCCACTTCACATCGCCCATCCGGCGCTATCCGGATCTGGTGGTGCACCGCGCCATCCGCCATGTCCTGGCCGGAAAGGATGGTTCGCAGCTACCCTGGTCCCATGACGACATGGTGCTTCTGGGCGAACACTGTTCCATGACCGAGCGCCGCGCCGACGACGCCACCCGCGATGCCGTGGACTGGCTCAAGTGTGAATACATGATGGACAAGGTTGGGGAGGAGTATGAAGGGGTGATCAGCAGCGTCACCGCATTCGGCTTGTTCGTGGAGCTGCAGCATATCTACGTGGAAGGGCTGGTGCACGTGACCGCGCTGGGTAATGACTATTTCCACTTCGATCCCGCGAAACACCGTCTCACGGGTGAGCGCACCGGCAGGAGCTACCGCCTGGGCGACGGGATCCGGGTCAAGGTGGTGCGCGTGGATCTCGACGAGCGCAAGATAGACTTCGAACTAGCGGAGTCCGGGAAGCCGGAAAAGCCGAGGAAAAGGCGCCGGCGCAGACGCTGATGGCTCCCGCGGAGCGGCAGGAACGGATCTATGGACTGCATGCGGTGCGCAT
>DRMK01000097.1 GCA_011322575.1 Gammaproteobacteria bacterium | reverse complement strand
GTCGAGCACCCGTTGACGCTGCTTGATGATTCTGGTCATGGAGGGGGTGTAGCGCACCTTTTTCACCAGCCCGCGTGAATCCAGTACCCTGATGGTGTCGATGGGAATGGTCCACAACGGAAACTGGTCGATGAGAGGCCGTTCGGGGAAGGCTACGTCAAGCAGGGAGAGTAGATGATATGAGCAGTTCTCGCTGAAAAAATAGTAGTCGTAGTGCGCTATCAGCATTTCATAGGCGTGGCGCAGGATCATGTCGATCTGCTCCGGTTCCAGATCCAGCTGGTACTCCCAGATGTCCCGGCTGTCGATCTGCCGGTATTCGCGCAGTTTCATGTAGTAGGGAAGGATGCGGAACTTGCCTTCGAAGCCGCCCGCCAGACCACCTATGATGTAGCCAGGCGTGCTCACATTTTCCGGTACCTCTGCTGCGAAGTTGATGCTCATGTTCAGCATGCGGGTCTCGGGATTCTGATTAAGTCGATCAACCCGCAGCAGGGTATGGCCAAAGGCGGAGGAGGGGCTGTTAGGCTGTGCCGCAGGAAATATTACCGTCAGCACCTCCGTGCCCAGGAATTTCTGGTAACGTTTGAACTCCTCGCAATTCTGGCGGGGCAGCAGGCTACCCAGCCCTCCGAGCTGCTCTGAGAGCCACTGGCGGCGGGCCACGAAGCGGCAGTAGGCGGTCAGGCGCAGTGGCTTCCTGGGCCGTTTGGCAAACATTGCTGCCACTGTCGCTTCCAGTTCTCTTTCCGGATCATGTTTGCCGCGGCGGGAGAGGAAGAACTGTTTTGCGTCCACCTGACTGCTCCATTTTCCCGATATTCCCTTTCGGTAGTGGATCAGGGAGCGCCACATGGGCCGTTCCGCCAGCTGTTGTTGCCGGACATGCTTGATCAACCTGTTCAGTGGATGGGAGGGCGTCTTCATGGCCGCATCCACAGCGGCGTCATAATTTCCCTGGTGGAGAAGCGCCTCTACGGATGATGTGGCGCATGCGGTGCTCCAGCCGGATACCGCATGGAGAGCGAGGACAAGGCAGAGGAAGTGGAGATGGCTTCGTCCCATGTCACATGGATAGTCACAGGCCTTTGCCAATCATGTCGCGGTTTCGGGTACGGGTGCCAAGCAAAAGAAAGACCTGCCTGAGCGGCAGGTCTGTTCCAAAGGCAAATGGTAGCAAGTTGTTATCGGGAGGAGTATTTTGCCAGCTCGGGATCGCTGCCGAGCACCTGCTCCAGTGATGCCAGCACCGTTTCGCCGGTTGCGTTCTCGGCACCGAACAGCTCCTCGTAATGCGTTCTGGTCAGTTGCCCGAAGGCCGGGAGATCCCGGTCCTCGACCCCCATGAGATGGGCCAGGGTAGTCAGGTGAGCGCCTCCTCCCCTTGCGGTGTCCGCGGAGAGTTCGTCAAAGTTGGCCGCGACGAAGATCCTCTTGATCTTCTCCCGTTCTACGGTTTTGGTGGGATCACAACCCATCATGCCGTCACCCGTGGTCATGAACGTGGTGTTCGGGATGACGAGATTGTTCAGAATCGCAGCGGCCACATTGGCCCCCTTGCCCGATTTGCCGTCCATTATTTCGGCTCCCAGCCCGCAACCCGCACCGGTTTCTGCCGCATGGGCAGTTATGGAAGCCGCCAGGGAACCGGCTGCAATCATCAGTAGCGTAGATTTTTTCACATCGTTCTCCTTCAATTCCGTAGGTTAATTGCTGGCATATTTGGCCAGTTGCGGATCTGCTGACAGCGCCTGGTCGAGTGTTGCGAGCCACTGCCGGGAGCTGGTGGAGCGTGCGGAAAACAGCGTGTCATACCTGGACCGGGTCATGGCGAAGAAAGCGGGCCTGTCCTGCTCGGCTATCTCCAGCAGCTCGGCCAGGGACTGAAGATGCTCGCCGCTGCCCTTTGCCGCGTCGCGCGCGATGTTGTCCATATTGTTTGCCACGTACAGATTGCGCAGATACTGGGCGGTGATGACGCTGTTGCCGTCGCAGCCCAAGCTGTCGAACGAGAGGCCGAACAGCTGGTTGAAAGAGGTGCCGTTGGTGGTGGCCGCCAGTACGTGGGCTGCCAGCCCGCTCTTGCCAGCCCAGATCTGCTGCCCCAGGCCGCAACCGGGACCACTGTCTGCCGCAGAGACGAGAGGAAGTGAGAGCAAACCGGGTAACAGAATTGCCGCTATTCGTTTTTGCATGGTCATAGTCCTGTTTTTGTGG
>DRMK01000096.1 GCA_011322575.1 Gammaproteobacteria bacterium | reverse complement strand
GGTGGCAGCGGCCCACCCAGCCGCACTCGTGGCACAGCAGGGTGGGGGCGTAGCCCCGCCGGTTGAGAAACAGCAGCACCTGCCCGCCACGCTGCAGGTGCTCCTCCATGATCTCCATCAGCTTGAAGGAGATCCCTTCCTGCATGGGCTGGCGGCGCAGATCCAGCAGGCGGAACTCCGGGCTGCCGGCTGCTCCGGCCCGCTCCGGGAGGAGCAGGTGGCGGTAACGCCGGCGGGCGGCGTTGTGGAGGCTCTCCAGGGAGGGGGTGGCGCTGCCCAGCAGGATTGGGATCCCGGTGTTGCGCGCCCGTACTATCGCCATGTCGCGCGTGGAGTAGCGGAACCCCTCCTGCTGCTTGAAGGAGGGATCGTGCTCCTCGTCTAGGATAATCAACCCGGGATTCTTCAGGGGGGTGAACAGGGCGGAGCGGGTGCCGATGATGATCGGCGCTGTACCGTCACGAGCCGCCAGCCAGGCGGCGAGACGCTCCCGGTCCGGCAGGGCCGAGTGGATCTGCACTATCTCCCGTCCGGGGAAGCGCCGCGCGAAGCGCTCCAGCAGCTGCGGGGTGAGACCTATCTCCGGGACCAGGATCAGGGCCTGGCGGCCGAGGGCAATCATCTGCTCCACGATGCGCAGGTAGACCTCGGTCTTGCCGCTGCCCGTGACACCCTCCAGCAGGGTAACCGAGAAGCCGGTGGCGCTCTCCAGCAGCCTGTCCACCGCGCTTTGCTGGGCGCGATTGAGGGCCGGGGGCTCCCCGCTGCCGACAGTGGCGGCGGACGCCACCGTGGGGGGCGGTACGGTTTCGCATATCTCCACCAGTCCCTTCTCCCTTAGCCGCAGCATAGCGGGGCGCCAGTTCTGGTGTTGCTGCTCCAGCCGGCCGGGGGAGAGTCCGGTAGCGTGCTTCTGTAACAGCTCCAGCAGCTCTGCCTGGCGAGGGGCCCTGGACAGCTCTCCGGGCTGGCACGCGAGGCCCCTTTCGGTTAGACGCCAGATGATGTTGGGACGGAGCCGCGCGGCCGCTCCCCGGCGCAGCAGCGTCGGCAGCGCCCCGTAAACCACCTCGCCTATGGGATGGTGGTAGTAGCCGCTTGCCCAGCGCAGCAGGGCCATGAGATCCGGCGGTAGTACCGGCTCTTCGTCCAGTATCCGGATGGCGCGCCGCAACCGCCGGGGCGTGATCGCGCTGCTTGCTGCCGTCTCCAGCAGGATTCCGATCACCACCCGCTTGCCGAACGGTACCTCGATACGGACGCCAGGCACCGGCTTCGGGCCCATCGGCTCCGGCGGCAGGTAGTCGAAGCCGTGCCGCAGCGGAGAGGGTATGGCGATGCGTAAGACGGGAGGTTCAGACATGACCGGGGCAGTGTAAACCTACCCGTCTCTCTGTTGAACCGGTTGCGACAAATAAGATGTCGCTGAACTGCGACGGGTAGGGTAGAATTGGATACAGGGATTTGACAGTTAGCGGTCAAAACTCAGGGCAAGTTTAGCACCTTTAGGGTAACCCGTTGTCCATTATGAATAAATCTGGGTTACCCACATTTTCTGTGGATAACTTTGTGAAAAAAGCGATCTGAACAGAGGCCAAATAGCGGTAATTGTTGCCCCTCTGTTAAACAGGTCAATTTTTGTTCGATCAGGCTATTTTATTGTTATTCAATGAGTTGAATTGATATCAGGATTCCACGGATGATGATTGCCGTGTAACTCGGGTATAAGGTTCCGGCAAAGTCATTCGACAATACAATGTGCATAAAAAAACACAATTGCATTGTGTGTTTTGGGTTGTGTCAAGGCGTTCGGCGTCGCTGAAAAGCCCGGGAAGAGTTCACCGCATTTCGTTTTGCTGTGGTGTATAAGAGACACAATATATTGAAAAGCCCGATGTGATAACAATATAATCAATCGGATGGGGTCGAAATTATGACGATAGCAACAATAATCTGCGACGCCTGTGACGAATTCATAATCAAGGAACGGTTTGCATAACACCATGCGGCATGGTCTGACGTTCTTCACGCTATATCTCGCCCTGCTTCCTATAGTCGGTTATGCAACTGCCGCCGGCTCGGGGGTTGGTGAGCGCTGGCTTGCATACTACTCCGACAAGGCTTCTCCAGCGGATTTTCGCGCCTACGATTTGCTGGTGCTGGATAGTGATCACCGGCCAGCGCTCGCCCCTCTGGCGGAGCATGGCAAGACGCTGTTGGGCTATCTTAGCCTGGGAGAGGCCGAGCAGTACCGCCACCATTTTGCCGCCGTGCGGGGGCAGGGGCTGTTGTTGGGAGAGAACCCCAACTGGAAGGGCAGCTATTTTCTCGATATTCGCCAGCGTGCCTGGACAGAACGGGTGATTTACGAGCTGATTCCCTTCCTGTTGCATCAAGGGTTTGACGGGGTGTTTCTGGATACCCTGGACGGGCCTCTGCATCTGGAGCGGAAAGATCCGGAGCGTTACCGGGGCATGGGTGAGGCGGCGATCAGGCTGGTGCGCACCATCCGCAGGCAGTTTCCTCATATCAGGATCATGCTCAACCGCGCCTATGAGATCCTCCCCGAGGTGGCGGGTGACATAGATATCGTGCTGGGAGAGTCAGTGTATGCCGATTATGATTTCGGCAGCGAATCCTACAAGCGCGTACCACAGCAGCTCTACCAGGCACAGCTTGCCTATCTGAAACAGGCGCAGCGCATCAACCCGCGGCTCAAGGTGTTTACCCTGGATTACTGGGAACCCGATGATGAACGCGGAATTGCGGAGATTTACCGCGCCCAGCGCGCTAACGGTTTCGTTCCCTACGTGGCCACCGTTGCCCTGGATCGCATCGTCTCAGAGCCGCGTATATGAGCAAACCTCGTCCGTTCCGGTTGTTATCGCTATGGTTCTGCATGGTCTTGCTGGCGCATGCTCCATTGCTGCAGGCGCGTCCGGTAGCGCGTACCATACTGGCTCTGTACGATGGGAGCACTGCTGCCGACATACGCTTTACCGAAGTTCACCGATTGGCGGAGATGCCTCTGAACCATCTGGGGATGGTGGTTCGATATCGTGACATCGGCGCTCCGCTCCCTGCCCTGGAGGAGTTGAAGGACGTGCATGGTGTGCTGGTGTGGGAAGCGGCCAGCATGAAGGATCCCAGGGAGTTCATGGAGTGGGCGGAGAAACTCATGGAGAGTGGCAGGCAGCTCGTTATGGTGGGTGGATTCGGGAGCGGTGAGGAAGAACGGGGGGCGGAGGATGAGTACGGGGAGGAGATAGAGCGCTTCTGGACCAGGCTTGGGTTGCGCAGCGGGCATGACTGGATTCCCTTTACCTACCGGACCAGGATCGTGTACCGGGATCCGCAACTGGTGGACTTCGAGCGTCGGGTGGGTGGTGTGCTGCCTGGCTATGAGCTGCTGCGGGTCGCGGAGGGACGCGGTTACTCCGGGCTCAAGGTGCGCCTGGGGGATGACCCGTCGACTGACAGTGATCTGGTGGCGATTACCGAAAACGGTGGGTGGATAGCCTCCGACTATGCCTATTTCTACAACGAGGCTACCGAAACCCTTCAGTGGTACGTCAACCCTTTCGAGTTCTTCAACCGCGCCCTGAAACTGGACGGGCTGCCGCGGCCGGACACCACCACGCTGGCGGGACGGCGTATCTTTTTCAGCCACATCGATGGTGACGGCTGGAACAATCTCACCGAGATCTATCCCTATCGGGACCGGGGTGTATTGTCCGCCGAGGTGGTCAAGCAGAAGATCATAGAAACCCATCCCGATCTGCCGGTCACCGTCGCCCCCATCGCCGGGGACCTGGATCCGGCCTGGCACGGTAGCGAGAAGAGCATGCGGGTGGCGCGGGAGATCCTGGCCCTGCCTCAGGTGGAAGCCGGGGCTCACACCTACAGCCATCCATTTGACTGGGGCTTTTTCGCGCAGGCTGATCCCGACCGGGAGCGGCCGTTCCTGGGTATCTACACCCGCCCCTGGGCGGAGGTAGAGGATTCCCGCAGGGAAGAGGCCGGGGAGAGCGACTACTATAGGGAGACCGGTTACCAGGCGCCGCGCGCCTACGCGGTCAAGCCGTTCGATCTGGAGCTGGAGACTGTGGGGGCCATACGGTTCATCAACACCCTTCTGCCTCCCGGCAAGAGGGTGCAGATCTATCAGTGGTCTGGTGACACCAACCCGTTCCCGGCTGCCATAGCGGCGGTGCGCGGGGCGGGGGTACACAACATCAACGGCGGCGACAGCCGCCTGGATCGCAAGTATCCCTCCTATGGTTGGGTATCGCCACTGGGCCGGAAGGTGGCTGGCCAGCTGCAGGTCTATGCCTCCAACAGCAACGAGAACATCTATACGGATCAGTGGTCCGAGCAGTTTTTCGGCTATCGCCACCTGATCCGCACCCTGAAAAATACCGAAACTCCCCTGCGTATCAAACCGATGGGGATCTACTACCACATGTATTCCGGCGAGAAGCTCTCCAGTCTGAACGCCGTGCTGGCCAATCTGCAGTATGCCCGCAGTCAGGCGATCATACCGGTGACCACCAGCCATTACGCCGCCGTGGTGGAGGGGTTCTACAGCGCGCGGATAGAGCAGACCGGTGAGCGTCGCTGGAGTATCGGCGATCGCCAGGCATTACAGACGGTGCGTTTTGACCGGGCTCTGTTCTCGGCGGTCGATATGGTCCAATCGCGTGGCGTGGTGGGGCAGCACCACTACCAGGGCTCGCTCTACGTGGCGCTGGACAAGGCCGTTCCGGACGCGGTGGTAGTGCTGCGGGAGCGCCGGGAGAGTGCGGAGGAGCCCGCCGCGCCGGTTCCCTATCTGATCGGATCCAGTTGGCAGGTTTGGGGGGTCGAGCACCGCCCGGGGGCGCTGCGCTTCCAGACGGCGGGATTCGGCAATGGTGATATGACGTGGAAAGTGCCCCATGCGGGTAACTACGTGATCGACATGACCGGCGAAACGGGCGTGACCGAGCGGCGTACCGTCTCGGTATCGGACAGTGGCAAGCTTCGGTTCACCATCCAGGCCCGTGCCCCGCGGGAGACCGTGCGGGTCGAGATCGGGTACCGCCAGGAGACGGTCTGATGAAAGGTACCCATTACATGGTGGTGCTGGTGGTGGCCTTGGCCCTGCTCGGTGGCTATCTGGTCTATCCGCGTTCCCCCGAACTGGCATTGATGCGCTACAAAAACAAGCAGTACACGGCTGCACGGGCGGAGTATGAGAGATTGCTGGAGGAGGGGAATAGTTCTGCCGATGTTGTTGTACCGCTCTCCGAACTATATCTGGTCTATGGCGATATGAACCGGGCGGTGGATCTCATGGAGCGGTTCGTGGAAGCCAACCCGGACAATCTGGAAGCGCGCATCTATCTGGGCAAGCTCTATCAGCAGACCCAACGGCCTCACGACTATCTGGGCAACCTGGAGAAGCGTGCCGAAGTGCAGCCCTCCGAAGAGGCGCTGCGCAACCTCTCCCAGCTATACAACGCTGAAGGGCGCATCGGCCAGCAGATTGAGGTATTGAAACGTATCGTCCAGGACTACGATGCCAAGCCCCAGGACTACAAGGATCTGGCCTACCTGCTGGCGGCGGAAGGGGATATGGTCAGTGCTAGCGATGTTCTGCGCCGACTGGGGCGGGAGTATCCATCGGCTTTTGATGAGCGGGTGCGGGAATTTCTGGTCAGCCTCTCTCTCGATCTCGGGCAGTACGAAGGAGCCCTTGAGTACCTGCGTGGCTACGGCGATCGTGGGGGGAGGTGGACCGCATATTATGAACGCGCCCTGGCCGGTGCCACCCGCTACGTGGAGTTGTATGCCTTCTGGGATCGCCAGCTGACCAGGCCGGATCTGGATCCGCAGGAGAAGATCGAGATCAGTTACCGTTATGAGAACACTCTGCGCAAGCTTGGCCAGGAGGAGAAACGTATCGCGTTCCTGCTGCGTGAGCTGTACCGGGAAGATTTGGACGGGCAGCAGCGCCGGGAAGTGGGCGAGCGTTACGAAGCCGCACTACGCGAAAATGGTCGAATCGCGACGCTGCTCGAGTATCTGGGTGAACAGATTGGGCGTCCCGATATTGGCGTGGAGGAGCGTAAGGTCTTTACCTACCGCTACGAGACCGTGCTTCGTAAGGAGAAACGTTGGCAAGAGCTGTTCGCCTTCTGGCAGCGGCAGATGGCGCGTCCCGAGCTGAGTGACCGGGAGAGGCTGGAAATCAGCTATCGCTACGAGGCGGCGCTGCGCAAGCTGGGGAAACAGAAGGAGCTGCTCGCGGTACTGCGTCAGCGCTACAAGCAGCTGCGCTTGAGCCGCAAGGAGAAACGGGCACTGGCCTACGATGCTCTGGATCTGGGAGACAAGGTGCTTGCGGAACAGGTTTACATGGATTTGGCGCAGGGAGAGCCGGCATATAGCATCTATGTAAGCCAGCTGCTCTATATCTGGGGACCCCGACCCGAACCGTACGGTTTGCAGTGGATCGAGGATCGGGTAAGCGGCGCACATGGCAAACAGCGGTTGGCATGGTTGCGCCGCCTGCTCGAGGTGGGTGCCACGGAGCTGGTTCTGAAGCTGGGTCAGCAGGATCTCGCCGAGCTGGGTTACAGCGGTGATCCCGTGGAGTTCCAGATGGACGTATTGCA
Source organism: Gammaproteobacteria bacterium (assembly GCA_011322575.1). Taxonomy (GTDB): domain Bacteria; phylum Pseudomonadota; class Gammaproteobacteria; order Thiohalospirales; family Thiohalospiraceae; genus DRMK01. Next base: position 2,689 of record DRMK01000096.1, on the reverse strand, counting down.
GCGGGAGGAGGACTATCCGCGCCTCCGCCAGGTGTTGACCAGGGCGATTGCCGAGGCGCAGAGTGCCGAACAGCTGCGGCGTCACATCCGGCGCGCGGACCAGGTGGGCTTCGCGGATCTGGCCATCGAGGCCAGTCGGCGGCTGCTCAGTGTCGATCCTGAGGACCCGGAGATGTTGCGCAGGCTCGGTCTGCTCGCCTACAGGGAGGAGCGCTGGGAGGAGGCGTATGAACTGCTCAGCCGCTATCTGGAGAACAACGAGGGTGATTTCGAGAGCAATTATTTTCTGGCCGAACTCCTGACCCGACGTAACCGTGAGCTGCGTGCCGCCCCCCATTACCGCAGGGTAGTGCGGCTACTGGAGGCCGATGGGGAGATGGATTTGCGCCGGGCGAGCGTGCGCGCCCAGAGTCTCTACCGGCTGGGGGAGAGCGACAACGCGATCCTGGCCTATCAGGATCTGCTGGAGAGATATCCCGACAATCTCGATCTGCGGGCCGACTTTGTTACCGTTTTGCTGGAGAGCGGCCGCATAGAGCGAGCAGAGGCGGTGCTTGCCGGGGGAGGGGACGATATATGATGCGCTCGAGCAGAAGCCTGCTGTATGTGCTGGTGCTGCTGGTTCTGGGCGCGCACCCGATGGCACAGGCTGCCGGCGGCGTAGAGCTGCAGCTGGAGCCGGGGCCGGATCGCCTGCGGCTGATTTTTGTATGGGACCAGCCGGTTATGGTGCTGCATGAGGTGGATGGCAGGGACCTGTTGTTACGCTTCTCGCGCCAGTTTCCCGCCACGCTGCTCAGCGACGTGGAAGCGCGCATCGCTGGCTGGATAGACTGGAGCACCGCCGGTTACGACAGTCTGCTGATCCATGCCGGGCGGGATGTGCAGTATCAGGTGGCATCCGACGGAGAGCGGCGGATTACGGTAGTGATGACCCCCGCTCCACGGAAGGAGACGGAGCATGCGGCTCGTTCGGTCGAGTCCATCTCGTTGGCCAGACGCGAAAGCGCCGCACTACGTCTTGAGCGGCTGCGGGCGGCGGTCCTCGCGGAACAGGGGCGGCTGTTTGCAGCGCGCCGCAAGTTGGCGCGCTTGCACGAGCAGTATCCGGACAATGGTGAGCTGCTGCCCGAGATGGGGAGTATCGAAGCGCGCCTGGGGCAGTGGCAACAGGCGATCACCTACTTCAACCGGGCTCTCCATACCGGACAGGGCGATCCGGGGCTGGTGGCCGCCAAGGCCGGCCTGCTCTACGAGTATGGTCCCCAGGTGCGCCTCGACATGGATTGGCAGCAGCTGCATGGTGCCGACTGGCAGCGTATCACCCGCCTCACCGGGCGCGACAACGTGGGCCAGAGAACCACGTTGGGGTTCGTCTGGGAGAACAGGGTGATACGTGACAACGTGGTGCGCCGCATAGCTGGTCCGCTGCAATCTTTCCGCGGACAGCGGGACTATTTCGAACTGTACGGCCAGCACCACTTCGACTGGGCGGCCTATACCCGCCTCGCCCTTTCCGGAGTCAACGAGGGGATAGTTGGTTTTCGCGCCGAGTACTCACAGCGTCTGGATCTGGCACGAGTGTGGGTGGATGCCAACTACCACGCTCCGGCTTGGGAGTATGTGGAAGGGATTGTGGACGGAGGCAGGTCGGACACACTGACGCTGGGTTGGGAACGGCCGGGAAGCGATGGCTGGAGGAGGCCGGTGGAAGAGGCGCTCTCCACCCGCGCCACGCTGGCGGTGCGCAGATACGGTGTGGATGGAGACAACGACGTAGCCGAAAGCTACCTCCTCACTCTAGGTGCCCGAATGCTGTTGCAGGAAGGGATCCCGCGGTTGAGCGTGGGCTACAAGATGGAGCTGGAAGAGATCACATCGCAGGACGAGAGGCGCTTCGGAAACGTGACGTACTACACGTTACCGGTGATATCACAGCAGGTACACACGCTGGATGCCATATGGTTCGACAGGTTGAGCGACTATCTGCGCTACGATTTTGGCGTTGGTGCCAGCTTCGATCCATACAATGACGCGGGAGGGCCGTTCGTGGCCGCCAATCTGGCCTGGGAGCCTCTGCTGGGGCTGGAGGCCGGCCTGAAGTTTGTATATAGCGCCGGCCCCTATCGTGGTGAGTATGCGCGCTACAGCAAGGCGGGCGGCTACCTGTTGTGGCGTTTCTAACTCTGGGAGGATCCCCAAGGGGCGGGGAGATCCATATACTGTATCCATTACAAGGGACGAATCGTGATGTTGGAGCATAAGATCGGTAGCAAAATGTATCTGCTGGCAGTACTGGTGGTGCTGGCTCTGTCCGCCTGTGCCAGCGGCAAGGGCGTGGAGAACGGTGGCATACAGAGCAGGATGGTTTCGCCGGATGCGCCGCAGGTGGTGATTCTGCCGTTTGAGAACCTCACCGACTACCCCAATGCGGACCGGATTCTGACCCGCCTCATGGGTACCGAGCTGTATCGCCAGGGGTTGTTCAGGGTGCGTGAAGAGAGCGGACCCTCCCGGGAGCTGCGCGAAGCCCAGCGTGGCCGGGGCGAGACCAGCGCAGTCACCCTCGCCCGCCAGCTGGCCAATGAACTGGGCGCGGACGCGGTGCTGATGGGTAGCGTGACCGAATACCGCTACCAGCACGGTTTGCACGAGGAGCCGGTGGTTGGGTTGAGTGTGCGCATGGTGC